>JBDSUN010000082.1:0-16502 GCA_039927735.1 Acidimicrobiales bacterium
CCACGGATGGCGGTGCCCGTCCGGGTGGACCGCAGGAACCATCCGAGGCCGAGGAGCATCAGCGGCACGAGCACGAAGACGATCAGGTCGTTGTCGTCGAAGACGACGCCACCGATGCGGGTCGACACGTCGAAGGGTGGGTCGAGCTGGGGAGCGCCGGCGCCCTTGAGCCCGAACCAGCGGGGCATGAAGAGGGCCACGCCGGCCAGCAGCTGGGCGACGCCGATGGTGGCCACGGTGAGGATGAGTCGCGGCGAGCGGCTGAAGCGCAGGATGAAGAGCTTCTCGACCAGGAAGCCGATGACCACGGCTCCCACCAGGCCGACACCCAGGCCGACGAGGTAGGGGAGTCCGGTGAGCCAGTTCGGGATGCCGCCGGGTTGGTCGGCGCCGATGAGGAGGATGGCCAGCAGGGCGGGCACCACGCCGAGGTCGCCCTGAGCGAAGTTCACGACCCGGTTGGCGCGGTAGACGAGGGCGATGCCCACGGCGAGCAGGGCGCTGATCGACCCGACCAGCGCGCCTCGCACGATGATGCCGAGGGTCGGGTCACAGACCACGACCGACAGCAGGACGAGCAGGGCCAGCGGCGCCACCGAGTCGATCACCGGTCGGAGGGACCTCATGGCCACGCCCCGTCGCAGCGGTGCGTCACGGTCCTCGACGTCGGTCAACCCGTACCCCCCTGATGCCCCCCGGCGCCCGATGACGCGAACCTAGGTGGTCGCAACCGACCCCGCTGACGCCTTGAACGATCTTGACCGTCGGGTCAAGATCGGGCCGGTTCGCCCAGAGGTCCGCCGATCGGTTGGACTGGGCCCATGCCCACTCCGTCCGAGGAGGCCGCCCGCCGGCGCACCTTCGCCATCATCAGCCACCCGGACGCGGGCAAGACCACCCTCACGGAGAAGTTCCTGCTCTACGGCGGCGCCCTCCAGACGGCCGGCGCCGTCAAGGCCCGCGGCGAGCGGCGGCGCGTCACGTCGGACTGGATGGAGATGGAGCAGAAGCGCGGCATCTCCATCACCTCGACGGTGCTGCAGTTCCCCTATCGAGACACCGTGCTCAACCTGCTCGACACGCCCGGTCACCGAGACTTCTCCGAGGACACCTACCGGGTCCTGGCCGCCGCCGATGCCGCCATCATGGTGCTGGATGCCGCCAAGGGCATCGAGCCGCAGACCCTCAAGCTGTTCGAGGTGTGCCGCGAGCGCAACCTGCCGCTGCTCACGTTCATCAACAAGTGGGACCGTCCCGGGCGCGACCCGCTCGAGCTGCTCGACCAGGTCGAGGCCCAGCTCGACATCGTCCCCACGCCGGTCACCTGGCCGGTGGGGATCCCGGGCGACTTCCGCGGTGTCGTCGATCGGCGCACCGGCGACTACATCCGCTTCACCCGAACCGCGCGCGGCGCCACCGAGGCGGGTGAGGAGATCCTCTCGGCCGCCGAGGCCGCCGAGGTCGACGGCGACGCGTGGGCGGCGGCGACCGACGAGCTCAGCCTCCTGGACGAGGTCGGCGCGCACGCCGATCCGGAACGGTTCCGCAACGGCGAGGTCACCCCGGTCTTCTTCGGGTCGGCTCTCACCAACTTCGGGGTGCGGCTGCTGCTCGATGCCATCGTCGACCTGGCTCCGTCGCCGGCACCTCGCGTCGACGTCGCCGGCGAGCCCCGGCCGATCGATGCGCCCTTCTCCGCCTTCGCCTTCAAGGTGCAGGCCAACATGGATCCCTCCCACCGCGACCGCATCGCCTTCGTGCGCGTCTGCTCGGGGCACTTCGAGCGGGGGATGGTCGTCACCCACGGCCCCACCGGCAAGCCCTTCGCGACCAAGTACGCCCACTCCGTGTTCGGCCAGGAGCGCGACACCATCGAGGAGGCCTGGCCCGGCGACGTCATCGGCCTGGTGAACGCCACTGACGTCACCGTCGGCGATGCCCTCTACCTGAGCGAGCCGGTCGAGTTCCCCCGTCTCCCCGAGTTCGCGCCGGAGCACTTCGTCGTCGCCCGGGTGAAGGACACAGGGCGCTTCAAGCAGTTCCGTCGCGGCATCGCCCAGCTCGACGAGGAGGGCGTGGTGCAGGTGCTGCGCGATCAGGACCTCGGCGACCAGGCGCCGATGCTCGCCGCCGTCGGCCCCATGCAGTTCGAGGTGGCCGCCCATCGGTTGGAGCACGAGTTCGGCGCGCTGACCGAGCTCAGCCCCACGACCTGGCGGGTCGCCCGGAAGACCGACGAGGCATCGACGCCGGAGCTTCGCTCCATGCACGGCGTGGCCGTCTACGCGCGGGCCGACGGCACCCGCTACGCCCTGTTCGAGTCGCCCTACTGGCTGGCTCGGGTGGAAGGTGACCACCCCGAGCTGGTGCTCGATCGCCTGGTCGCCGAGGGCACTGCGGGCTGACCGGCCCCTACGGAGGTATCGAGCCTCAGCGGGGCGGGAACAGAGGGGCGCCCGGCAACCTTGCCTGGCGTGACCATGGAGCTGTCATGTACATCGGTATCGGAACCGTCGTCCTCATCATCATCCTCCTCATCATCCTCCTCTGATCGGCCGGCACCTCAGTCGCACACGATGCCGTCCTCCGGGACGGTGTCGTCCACGAGGTAGGCGACCATGAGGTCGTCGATGCATGGCTTGCCGTCGGCAACGACCGTGTGCCCATCACCTTCGTTGGTGACGAGGATCCCGCTCTCCAGCCTCTCGGCCACGTCGACCCCCGCTTGGTACGGCGTGGCCGGGTCGCCGGTGGTGGAGATCACCAGGATCGGCGGCGCGCCCGGCGCCGTCGTCGTCTCCAGCGGCACGGGTGCTGCCGGCCAGGCGACACAGCGGATGTAGTCGTTGACGAGGGCCTCCCCGAAGTGCGGCGATGCCTGCGCAGTGGTCTTGGCGGCGGCGAGGAAGGCGGCGGGGTCGCCGGTGGGCCAAGCGAAGTCGATGCAGTTCACCGCGAAGTAGATCTCGAACTCGCCGATGTCGATGTACCCGTCGGCCAGCTCCACCAGCTCGCTGCCATCGCCACGGCGCGCGGCGGCCAGCGCGCTGTCGAGCGAATCCCAGAGGCTCTCGGAGTACAGGGCGTAGCTGATGGCGAGGTTGGCCTCGCCGGGGCCGGCCGGCCGGTCGGCATTGGCCGCCGGGATGCCACCGGGCTGCTCGGCGAGTGCCAGCACCTCCTCCACCGCAGCCAGCGACTCGCCGGCGATCTCGCAGCCCTCGGCGGCATCGCAGAACTCGACGAAGCGGTCGAGGGCCGTCTCGAAGCCGGCCGCCTGGTCGGCGGCCAGCTCCAGCCCGGTGGGACCGAGCTCGAGGACGCCGTCGAGCACCATGGAGCGCACCCGGTCGGGGAAGAGGTCGGCGTACACCTGCCCGATGGCGGTGCCGTAGCTGAAGCCGAGGTAGCTGAGCTGCTCGTCACCCATCGCGGACCGCACGGCGTCCATGTCCTGGGCGACCTCGCGGGTGCCGACGTGGGGGAGGTAGTCCGCGTACTTCTCGCCGCAGTCGTCGGCGTAGGCCTGGCTGATCTCGAGCAGGGCGGTCTCGTCCTCCGGGCTGTCGATGCTGGCGTCGACGGCGTACAGCTCGGTGGCCGACACGCCGCAGTCCACCGGGGTGCTGCCCCCGACGCCCCTCGGGTCGACCCCGATGATGTCGAAGTGCTCGGTGATCTGCTCCGGGAGGATGAGGGGGAGGACCTCGGCGAACTCGGCGCCGCCTGCGCCAGGACCACCGGGGTTGGTGAACAGGGCCCCGCGGCGCTCGCCGGTGGCCGGCGTGCGGACGACGTAGATCTCGATCAGCGCGCCGTCGGGTTCCTCGTAGTCGAGCGGCACCTCGAGGGTGGCGCACTCCACAGCACCGCACTCGTCCCACTCGATCGGCTCGGGGGTGAAGCCGCCGCTCTCGCCAGCAGTGGTGGACGGGCCGGGCCCGTCGGCGGTGGTTGTGGTGTCCTCGGAGATGACGCCGTCGTCGGCCTCGGTGGCACACGCAGAGAGGACGGCGGAGACGACGAGCAGGGCGGCAGCCGAGCGGCGGAGCAGCATGGCGTCGAGGGTAGACGTGGTCGAGACGGCTCTTGACAGCTACATACTTGGTATGCATACTCGGTATCCATGGCGGTGCGCGAAGGCCTGCTGGCCCTGCTCGGAGATGGACCCAGCCACGGGTACCAGCTGAAGACCGCCTTCGAGGCGGCCACCGGCGGTACCTGGCCGCTGAACATCGGCCAGGTGTACACGACCCTCGACCGGCTGCAGCGGGACGGCTTCGTCACCAGCGACGAGGTCGACGGACAGAAGCGCTACACCCTCACCTCGGCCGGACGCGAAGAGCTGGGCGGATGGTGGGCCGCGGTGCCGAGCGACGAGCCGCCCCCACGCGACGAGCTGCTCCTCAAGGTGCTGCTCGCGATCGAGCAGGGCCCCGACCACGCCCTCGATCTCGTCACCAGGCAGCGCACCGCCCTCACCCGGCTGCTGCAGGCCCGACGACGGTCCACTCGGCCCGGCCTCCAGCTCGACCTCGCCGCCGCCCTCGTGGCCGACGCCCTCGTGGCTCGAGCCGAGGCGGACCTGCGATGGCTCGACGCCTGCGAGGCCCGCATCCTGCGGGCCCGCGCCACCTCCTCCATGCCCATCACGAACGGAGACCTCCATGTCTGACGTCGCTCCCGGACACAACCCCGCCGCCCTCGAGCTGCGGGCCGTCGTCAAGCGCTACGGCGCCGGGCTCACCGAGGTGCGAGCGCTCACCGACGTCTCGATCCGCGTCGAGCCTGGCGAGCTGGTGGCCATCATGGGACCGAGCGGCTGCGGCAAGTCGACGATGCTCCACCTGGCCGGAGCCCTCGAGGACCCAGACGCCGGGCACGTGCTCGTCGCCGGCCGAGACCTGTCGACGCTGTCGGCGGCGGGCCGGGCCTCGTTGCGCCGCACCGACGTCGGCTTCGTCTTCCAGCGACTCAACCTGGTGCCGTCGTTGACGGCAATGGAGAACGTGATGCTCCCCATGGAGCTCGAGGGCGTGCCCATCCGGGAAGCCCGCGAACGGGCCCGCGCCGCGCTGGTCGCCGTGGCCATCGTCGAGCAGCTCGACCGCTTCCCCGATGACTTCTCGGGTGGTCAGCAGCAGCGGATCGCCGTGGCCCGAGCCGTGGTGGGCACCCGCAAGCTGATCCTGGCCGACGAGCCGACCGGCGCCCTCGACACCATGACCGGCGACGCGGTCATCGAGCTGATGGCCGGGCTGCCGGCCTCCACCGGTGCCGCCGTCGTGCTCGTCACGCACGAGCCGCGGTACGCCGCTTGGGCGGACCGCGTGGTGTTCATGCGCGACGGTCGCATCGTCGACGAGGCCACCGTGGCTCCCTCGTCGCTCCCCGCCGCCGTGCCGGCCGGGATGTCTCGATGACCCGGCTGCGCCTACCCCTGCGCCTTGCCCGTCGCGAGGTCCGCCGAAGGCCGGGCCGCACCATCCTGGTGGCCCTCCTAGTCGCCCTGCCGGTGGCCGGCATGGCCATGGCCGTCACCCTCATCCGCACCGATGCCGTCACGCCGGCGGAGGAATGGGAGCGCACCCATGGTCAAGCCGACGCCGTCGGGTACGGCGGCGATGTGGCCTTGGTGTCGCTGCCGCCAGGCTCCCGCACGATCGCCATCCGCAGTGCGTATGCGCGAGCGAAGGCCGCCGATGGCACCCGCGCCGGCGTCGAGATGTCGGATCTCCCGCTCAACGACCCGCTCGTCGCCGGCATCCACGACCTCGTCGCCGGTCGGGCGGCCACCCGCCCCGGCGAGGTGGTGCTGTCGGCCCAGCTGGCCGACCAGCTCGGTCTCCACGTGGGCGACGAGCTCGTCCTCGACCGTCCGGCGCTGACCGCCACGCTGGTGGGGGAGGTGGAGCCGATCGGCTGCCTCAGCTGCGGAACCCTCCTCGTCGCGCCGGGCCAGCTGCCCGACGGCGTCCCGGGAGCCACCACCGACGCCGAGAGCGCGTTCGTCCTCATCGATCTCCCCGACCCGCAGTCGGTGCAAGAGCTGACCGGCCTGCAGGCCGCCGGGAGCGACAACATCGAGGTGCGAGAGCTGCGGCTGCGAGCGGACCTGGCGCGAGACGACGGCCGCAGCGGTGCCGTCCGGTGGAGCCTCGTCCTCGGTGCGCTCGTCCTGACGGTGGTCGGCATCGTGATCACGGCCGCCTTCGCCGTCGGCGCCCGTCGTCAGCTCGTCACCATCGGCCAGCTCTCGGCCAGCGGGGCGGCGCCGGCCACCGTGAGGATGGCCCTGGTGCTGCAGGGCACCGTGACCGGCCTGCTCGGCTCGGTGGCCGGGCTGGTGCTGGGTGGTGGACTGCTCCTCGCGTGCAAGCCACTCGTGGAGCGCCTTCTCGACCGGCGCATCGACGCCTACGACATCCGGCCCGGCGAGATCGCCGCCGTGGTGCTCATCGGGGTGGTGGCCGCCACGCTGGCGGCCCTCATCCCGGCTCGCACGGCGGCCCGCATCCCCACCCTCGCCGCGCTGGCCGGCCGCCGCCCGCTCGCACCCGTCTCCCGGCGGCTGGTGACGTGGGGCGCCGTGAGCATGCTGGGAGGCCTGGCGCTCCTCTTCATGGCGGTGCTCGGCAGTCAGAGCGGCTCTTCAGGCGACGTGTGGGCGCTCGTCGCCATCGCGGGCGGCGTCGGCGAGCTGCTCGGCGCCTGCGCCATCGCTCCTGCCGTGGTCGCCCGCCTCGAGCCACTGGCCGTGCACCTCCGAGGCTCCGTCCGCCTCGGCGCCCGGAGCTTGGCTCGCCACCGGGCCCGCACCGGTGCCGTGGTGTCCGCGGTGGCCGCTGCCGGAGCGCTGGCGGTCGCCGCCGGAGGTCTCCTGCTCGGCGGCGAGGCTCAGAACGGCGTCGAGACCGACGTTCCCGACGACGTCGTCGTCGTGGCCCACGAGCGGTTCAGCGAGGTGACTGGCAGCTCCACTCCGGTCGCGGAGCTCCCGACCGACGTCCACTCGAGCGTGGTCGAGGCCCTCCCGGGCGCTCAGGAGGTGGCCCTGGCAGGGATCGCACCGGTCGATGGGGGCCCGACCGGCCCGGGGTTCTGGCAGGTGCAAGCCGCCCAACCGTCCGTCGACGGGGGGATGCTCTACCAGGGAGGCTCCGACCGAGCGCTGATCGCGGACGACGCCCTGTTGGACGCCCTGCGGGCGGATGCCCCGATCCGCCGAGGGCTGGCCGAGACCGGCATCGTCGTTCTCAACGGGGCCGGGCAAGGTGGCCTCGACGGCGAGGTCGTCGTCACGCTGCCCGATGGCCGGACCGCTCCTGGGACGGCGGTGCTCCATCCCTACTCGCCCGGCTACGTGTCGGACGTCCTTGTGAGCCGGGAGACGGTGCGCGACCTCGACCTCCTGGTGTCGACCCTGGCGACGATGTTCGAGCTGCCCGAGCCCCTCACGGCGGCGCAGCGCGGCACGATCGAAGACCTCCAGTACGACGTCTCCGACAGCAACGCCGAGCTCTTCACGACCTTCCGGTGGTCCAGCCCGGACGCCGGGCCGTCGCCGCTGCAGCTCGAGCTCATCCTCACCGGGGTGGCGCTGGTGTTCTCGCTGTTCGTGGTGGGGGTGAGCCTGGCGCTGGCCGCCGCTGAGTCCAAGGACGAGCGGGACATCCTCACCATCGCCGGCGCCCCGCCGGGCATGCTGGCCCGCTCCGCCGGCGCCCGAGCGTGGCTGCTCGCCGTAATCGGGGCCGCCATGGCCGTGCCCGTGGGCTTCTTGCCCGTGGTCGTCTTCAGCTGGGCATCCGACCGGGAGGAGTCCTTCCAAAGCTTCCCGCTTGTCTTTCCCACCCGCACCGTGACCCTCCTCGTCGTGGTGGTTCCCCTCGCCGTCGCCCTTGCCTCGTGGTCGTGCAGCGCCGTCGCCCAGCGGCTGCGGCCGGTGCGGGTGAGCACGGCCGTCTTCGAGTAGCCGGCGCGGCGCTCGGTAGGTTGCCGGGATGCGCGCTGCCACCCGTCCCGATGTCGACCTGCTGAGCCCCGCCTTCTACGGCGACCTCGACGGCATGCACGAGGCCTTCACCTGGCTGCGGGCCAACGACCCGGTGCACCGCTGCCAGCACAGCGGCTTCGTGGGGATCACCCGGCACGGCGACGTGCTGCACGTCGAGCACCATGCCGAGCTGTTCTCGAGCGCCGGCAGCTATCGCTCGATCCAGAACCCGGACGAGGACAACATGATCGCCCAGGACGACCCCGGGCACATCGATCAGCGCCGCCTGGTGACGCGTCGCTTCACGCCTCGTGCGGTCAAGGCCCTGGAGCCGGTCATGGCCCGGATGATCGACGACCTCGTCGCCGCCGTCGCCCGCAACGTGGAGCCGGGTGCCGTCGGCCGCACAGAGGCGGTCACCTCGTTGGCCGCCGCCCTGCCCGCCCAGCTCACGGCTCACCTGCTCGGGTTCCCCGAGGAGACCTGGCCCGACGTCCGCAGCTGGTCGGAGCGCCTGATGCGCTACGACTCCGTGCCCCACGACCCGGTCCTCGCCAACGAGTTCCTCATGGCCATCGGCGAGTTCGTGCAGGTGCTGCAGGCCACCGCCGTCGAGCGGCGGGCCTGCCCGGCTGACGACCTCGCCTCGGTGTGGGTGCAGGGCGAGGCCAACGGCTGTCCGATGGACGACTCGAAGCTCGTCAACGAGACCGGCCTCATGATCTCCGGCGGCGCCGAGACGACCCGCACGGTCATCGCCCGCTCACTGGTGGCCTTCGCCGAGCACCCCGACCAGTGGGAGGCCCTGCACGCCGACCCCGCCCTCCTGCCTGGAGCGATCGAGGAGATGATCCGCTGGGTGACCCCGCTGAACAACATGTTCCGAGTCGCCACCCGCGACACGACCGTCGACGGCCACCCGATCCGGGAGGGCGACCGGATCGCCCTGCTGTACCCGTCGGCCAACCGTGACGAGAGCGTCTTCGACGAGCCGTTCCGCTTCGACATCCGCCGCTCACCCAACCCGCAGATCGCGTTCGGCTTCGGCACCCACTTCTGCCTGGGTGCGTCGCTGGCCCGCCTCGAGCTCCGCCTCCTCTTCGAGCGTCTCGTCGCCACCATCACCGATCTCGAGGTCCTCGGTCCCCCCGACATCGAGCCCAACATCTTCGTCGGCGCCGTCCGCAGCCTCGACCTCGGCTTCCGCCGCCGCTGACCCCCAACGTCTGTGCAGGATCACGTCCGGCATGCAAACGTGAGGCTGCACAGACGCCGTCAGCGGGGCGGGCGGATGGTGTAGGTGAGGGTGCCGTCGGCGGCGAGCTTGCCGCTGGCGGTGCGGACCTCGGCCCGGCAGAACACGAGGGTCCGGCCGCGCTGCTCGATCCAGCCCTCGGCGATGGCATCTTCACCGACCACCGCACCCATGAAGCGCACGTCCATCTGCACGGTGAAGTAAGCCCAGCCGAGCTCGTAGGCCTGGCCGACGGCCGGCACCACCACGGTGTCGATCAGCGTGGCGATGGCGCCGCCGTGCACCACGCCCGCCGGCTGCTCCAGCTCCGGCCGGAACGGCAGCCGCATGCGGGCGTAGTCGGTGCGCACCTCCTCGAGCTGCAGGCCCACGAGGCCGGGGAAGTACACCCGCCCGAGCCCGTGGGGGAACTTGGACCATCGCCCGGCGATGACCTCGTCCAGGGGTGCGAAGCGCTCGGCGTGCGGGGTGGTCATCGGGGCAAGGTAGTGGGCGCACCCCTGCTCCGGCGCACCTTCGTGACCGGTGGCAATGGCATCCCATCGGTACGCTCGCCTCCCGTGTCCGATGACGTCCGCCGCCGCCGCACCCTGCTCGGGCTCGCCATCGTCAGCCTGTTCGTGCTGGTGATCAGCGTGGCGGTCGACCGTCGCTCGAGCGACGACGGCGGTGGGTCGGAGCAGGCGTCCGGCGACTCCGCCGATCCCGACGCCTCGGAGGGCGAGGGGGACGATGTCGAGGTCGAGACCGGCGACGACCAGCCCGAAGGCGAGTTCTTCCGCACCGACTTCGACGGCTTGTCCGACCCTGACGGGTTCACCCGGCCCTACCCCAACGCCGCCGTGGAGGGCCTGCTCACCTTTCGGGGCAACCCGTCACGCAGCTACTACGGCGCCGGCCCGGTGAGCCGCACGGCACCACAGATCCTCCACCGGTTCCCCGAGGAGCCGATGTGTCGCACGTCGCTAAACCTCGGTACCAGCAAGGTGTGGTGCGGCATGGGCTGGACGGGGCAGCCCACCATCGCCGTGCGTGAGGACCGCACCTGGGCGATCTTCGGCGGCTACGACGGCAACATCCACTTCATGGACGCCGTCACGGGCGAACGGATCCTCCCGGACGTCGAGACCGGCGACATCATCAAGGGCACCCCCACCATCGACCCCGACGGCTCGCCCCTCGTCTACTCGGGCTCCCGTGATGACCTCATGCGGGTCATCGCGTTCGACCGCCCCGGCCAGGCCGAGGTGCTGTGGACGCTCGACGCCGATGCCGTGCAGCCCACCCTCTGGAACGACGACTGGGACTCGTCGCCGATCATCATCGGGGATCACATGATCGTGGGGTCCGAGAGCAGCCGGTTCTGGGTGATCAAGCTCAACAAGTCCATCGACGCGGCCGGGCTCGTGCAGGTGGCCCCCAAGGTCGTGTTCACCACCGAGGCGTGGGACCAGGAGGCGCTGGGC
This sequence comes from Acidimicrobiales bacterium, assembly GCA_039927735.1. GTDB lineage: Bacteria > Actinomycetota > Acidimicrobiia > Acidimicrobiales > VFJN01 > VFJN01. The sequence continues at coordinate 10,718 of JBDSUN010000082.1, forward strand.
ATCAATGGCGATGACGTTGCGTCCGTCGAGAGCTCGGTCTCCATCCACGGGGACACCGCCTACTTCGGCACCTCGGCCGGACTGATCTGGGGCTACGACCTCGGCGGCCTGGAAGCTGGGGAGTCGCCGACGGCCGATTTCCGGTTCTTCACCGGTGGCGACAACGACGCCTCGGTCGTGGTCGACGACGAGGGAATGCTCTACGTGGGCTCCCAGTACGACCGGGATCTCGATCGCGCCCGCGAGGTGGGCCAGCTCACCAAGATCGACCCGAGCAACCCCACCAACCCGATCGTGTGGAAGCTCGACGACAACAGCGCCCTCACCGGGGGGATCTACGGCACGCCGGGCATCTACGGCGACACCATCTACGTCGGCACCAACGGCGGTCGCCTCATCGCGCTGGATCGAGCCACCGGCGCAGTGCGCTGGGAGAAGCGGCTGCCACCGCCGGTGTGGGCCAGCCCCGTCATCGTGGACGACGTCCTCCTCATCGGCGACTGCGCGGGCTCGCTCCACGCCTTCGACGTGAGCGATCCCACCATCGACCCGCCGGAGCTGTGGTCGCTCGAGCTCGGTGGCTGCATCGAGGCCACCCCCGCCGTATGGGATGGCCGCATCTACATCGGCACCCGCGCCGGACACCTCTTCGTGTTGGGGTAGTCGATCCCGGGTCGTCGATCCCGACTGGACTGCGTCGGGATCGAGCCACGTCCTTGCGGCTTCGCCGCGCTGACTGCCTGTCGCTCAGGCACAGCAAGCTGCACCCTCGCCTTGTGGGGCTCCGGCGCAAGCGCCTCTGCCCCCACGCCCCCGCCGTACCCCCAACCCCCTAGGGTGTCGGTGTCGTGGCGACTGGCGCCGTGGTCGTTGTTGTTGTGGTGGTGGTGGTGATGTCCACTGGGTTGAGCTGCCAGAGGTACTCCCTGAGGCTGAGGCCTGAGGCGATGACATCGGCGGCCACCTCTCGGCCGACGTATCGGAGATGCCACGGCTCGTAGTCGAAGCAGGTGCTGTCGGAGGCGCCCTGGGGGTAGCTGAGGAGGAACCCGTACTTGTGGGCGTTCGTCGCCACCCACTGGCCGTGGGGGGTGGCGCCCCACGACTGGTCGACGTCGGTGTCGCCTTCGGTGGCCACGTCGATGGTGGTTCCGAGCTGGTGCTCGGAGTGGCCCGGGCGAGCGACCCGGCTGCCGGCCTCGGTGTCGCCGAGCTCATCGACCCGTCGCTCGAAGAGGTCGGTCTGGCGCCCATGGCTCCGGTGGGCCGCCAGGATGCTCAGGGGAGTCCCGTTGGCGACGGCGGCCTGGCGCAGCGCGTCGAGATCGGCGACCACGAGCTGGCGGACGGCCAGCCCGTCGGTGAAGGGGAAGCCGGCGTCGGCGATGTTCCGCAGATCCCCCGGGCCGTACGCGGCCGGGAGAGCCCGAGCGGTGTCGACCATGATCGTCGCCCACGCCGCGTCGGGGTTCTCCAGGACCTGAACCTCCGCCTCCGCACAGGCGGGGACCGGCGGGAGCGTGGTGGTCGTCGACGTCGAAGTGGTCGTCGGGCTAGCTGCTTCGTCGCCGCCCCCGCCGACGGCGCCGGTGAGGTTGAGAACGGCAAAGCCGGTCAGCACCACGCCGGTGGCGGCCAGGGCGCGCCGGAGCCGGTAGACGTGGACGGGTTCACGGCGGTGCGCAGCAGGCATTGCGGCTGCGAGCGTAGGCATCGACCTCCGGCTCGCCCCAGTCGCTCCCTTGAAGAGGCGACCGCTCGACCTCCGGTCCGACCGTCCTCGCTCCGGCCGCCGACTTCGCCTCTCCGGCGGCTGCCGATCGGGTGCAGCTGGCTGCCGAGGGTGCCGCCCAGAGCCTGCCCGCCCGAGGCGATGATCCGGAGGTGGCTGTGGTCGTCGTCACGTCGATCCTGCTTCTCGGTGCCGCCTTCGTCACCCAGGCACACCAGCAACCGCCACACCATCCCCGACTGATCCGACCCAGCGTCGGTCCAGGGATCAGGGCAGCACCAGGATCTTGCAGTGCTCGTCGGGGTCCGCCAGAGCTGCGAAGGCCCCGGCCACGCCGTCGAGGTCCACGGTGCCGGTGATGAGGGGAGCCACGTCGAGCTGCCCCTCCGCGATGGCGTGCAGCGTGGACTGGAACTCCATGGGGTCGTAGCCGAGGGCGAACTGGATGTTCAGCTCCTTGGCGATCCCGAAGAAGGGGTTGATCCGGTCCTGCTCCATGCAGACCCCGACCACGAGCACGCGGGTGCCGGCCGGGCAGTCGCGCAGCACGCCGTCGAGCATGCCCGGTACGCCCACGGCCTCGAAGACCACGAGGGACCGAGCGCCGTCCACCCGCTGCCAGGCCTCGAAGGCAGGTTCCGCAGCAGGGTCGACCACCTCGGTGGCGCCCATGGTGGCGGCTAGCGACCGGCGGGTGGGAGAGAAGTCGGTGGCGACGATCGTCTCCACTCCCCGCAGCCGGAGGGCGGCGACCACGGCCAGACCCACCGGGCCACAACCCAGCACCAGCGCGCTGTCAATCGGCCCGATGCCCGACTTGTTGACTGCGTGCAACCCCACCGCCATGGGCTCGGTGAGGGCCGCACGGTCGGCGCCAAGCCCGTTCGGCACCTCGATGATCATCGGAGCCGCCAGCAGCATGCGCTCGCCGTAGCCGCCGGCCACGTCGTTGCTGTACACGATCGGCCGGATCTCCATCCTGGGGGTGAACAAGATGGGGATGGACGTCACGAGGGTCCCCGGTGGCGGGCCCACCGTGTCCGGCCCGATCTCCAGCACCTCGGCGGAGAACTCATGTCCCATGAAGACGTCTCGGTCGAGATCGATCTCCGGCGCCACCCCCAGGCTGGGGAGGCCGCTCATCTCCTTGGACAGGGTCAGCATCTGGGCGCCGTGCTTGGCGAAGTGCAGGTCCGAGCCGCAGATCCCGCAAGCCTCGACCTGTACCAGGATCTGTCCGAACCCGGGCTCGGGCTCGGGCAGGTCGTCCCGCACGTGGATCTGACCGGAACGCAGAGCGGCGGCGCGCACGTCAGCTACCTCCGAGGCGGAGTTCGTCGAGGAAGGCGAGCAAGGCGGCGTTGATCTCGGCCGGCGCCTCCCGCTGCATCTAGTGGCCGGCCCCGTCGATGGTGGTTCTGCGGCGATGGTCGAGCCCGTGACCGTCCGTTACAGCGGCACGCGTCATCAGGTTCACGGGGTCCAGCGGTGCGCTGGCGAGTCGACGTGTGGACGGTTGGCATGCACACCTCGGCGGACGGTGGTGGACGGGACGGGCGTACGGTAACGACTGCTGCCCGGCTTGTCCGACGCCCAGGGGCGCGTGCCACCGGCCGGTACCCTCTCCTGTGTGGCCGCCCACCTGGACCCGGTCGGTCGTCGGCGGCGGATCACGCTCATCGGGCTGGCCCTCGTGACGGTCCTGGTACTGGCCGGCGCCTATGTGGCCGAGGATGCCGAGGTGGCCGAGGACCGGGTGGCGACCGCCGCCGACGCCCGCACCCCGTCGACGGGAGTGCTGGACGGCGAGGAGGAGACCACCGCCACCGAGGCGCCTACCACCACGACCACCCGTCCGCCCGTCATCGCCGCCACCACGGTGATGCAGTCCATCAACCGGATCACCGGTGACATCAGCCCCAAGTCCGTCGTGGCCTCGCCGGCCGGCCACGTGTTCGCCCAGAACATGATGTACACGCACACCGTCACCGCCTACGCGCCCGACGGCACGCTCACAGCGACCATCGACGACTCGGTGGACCTGAGGGCCCTTGGCGTGCCCGACCACCCCGGCGTGTCCCGGGGGGCGCCCGTCGAGGCGGCCTTCACGAGCGACGGCCGCCATGCCTACGTGTCGAACTACTCGATGTACGGCGCCGGGTTCGGCCCGGAGGGGGCCGACTCCTGCGCCCCCGACTCCGGCTATGACGACTCCTTCACCTATCGGGTGGACACCGAGACGATGGCCATCGATCAGGTCATCCAGGTCGGCGCCGTCCCCGAGTACGTCGCCGTCACCCCCGACGACCGCAAGGTGCTCGTCACCAACTGGTGCACCTACGACCTCAGCATCATCGACGTGGCCTCGGGGCGGGAGGAGGCTCGCGTTCCCATCGGCCCCTACCCCCGAGGGATCGTCGTCTCACCCGACAGCCGCACCGCCTACGTCGCCGTCATGGGCGCCGGCATGATCGTGCGGGTGGACCTCACCATCAACCAGGTGAGCACTCTCGTGCGCAGCGGCGGATCGCCGCGCCACCTCCTCATCTCCCCTGACGGGCGGAGCCTCTACGTGAGCCACAACGGCGACAGCACGGTCGCCAGCGTCGATGCGGCCACGGGCGCCATCACCCACCGAGTGACGACCGGGCAGCAGCCGCGCAGCATGGCGATCTCGACCGACGGCTCGGCCATCTACGTCGCCAACTACGAGTCCTCCACGGTCACCAAGCTGCGAGCCGACGACCTGGGCAAGCTCGACGAGGTCGGCACCGACCATCACCCCATCGGGATCACCTACGAGCCCACCACAGGCAGCGTGTGGGTGGCGTGCTACGGCGGCTCGATCCTGGTCTTCTCCGACACCACCCCCCGCCCCCCAGGCTGACCGTCGGCGTCCGGCTGGGCCGCGAGCCGCCGCCGCCCTACGCTGGCCTTCCCTCGGGGGCGTGGGACTGGTAGGAACCCCATTCGGTGCAGGTCAGAGCATCGAAGGGTCCGTGTCGCGGAACGCATGTCGACCGAATCCGGAACGCGCAACGAGGCGGGAGACCCCGAGCTCTAGAAGCTTGGCCACCTCGAGACCCGCTCCCGCAGAAGTGAGTCAGTCGGCTTCACGAAGCCGGGCGGAGGACGCGGTCGCGACAGCAGCAGTCCGGGTGGTCGGCGCAGGTTGCGATGATGACGTCACGGTCAACGCGGCAGCCGCAGCCGGCGCAGGTGATCTCCATGTGGTCGAGGGTATACGCGACGATCTCGGCGCCATGCTCGGACCGAGGTAGGACGGTGCCAGAGCGGGTTGCATACCGATACCCCCCGCTGGCTGGCTGACCGTGCGGTTCAGCGCGGGCAGACTCGGAAGGTGCGAGTTGGGATCACCGCTATCCACGCACCTGGCAGTGCCTTCTGTCGTCCCCGATGGCTGCGTTCTGGGAAACGTGCACGTGGGCGTTCAGGTAGGGCGGGACCCAGTTCAGCTTGTCCGGGCCGACGAGAAGAAGATCCGGTGGGAGCTTGACATCGACGCTGTCCGGAAGGGCATTGGCCTCGACTTCCGGGCGCATCGAGCCGACCCTGATGGGCAAGGCGCTGGAGGTAGGCCGTATCGAAGCCGTCGTCGACCTGACCGGTGACGACGGCCAGCCCCGGGCGCCGAGGACCGGGGTTCAGGGGGAGCGGCGGGTGCGGGCGCACACGACGTCTCAGCGGACTCGGGTCCGGGCGCAGGTCACGTAGCAGGCGCCGGGCCGTGACGAAACGTCGTAGGTCGGATAGCGGAACAGGTTTGCGAGCCATCGCTTGTCAAGGACGTGATCCCCTCGCCGCCACCGCGCCGGCACGGCCCGCCCTCTAGTGATGCTCCCGTGTCGTCAAGGGGTGGGTTCGACGGTGCTGGCAGACCAGTGATGGCTCGCCTCTCCAGATCGTCAGCGGGGCAGGTGCAAGAGCGTGAGATCTCAGCGGGGCGGGTCGAGGGTGATCGAGGCTCGGAGGACCTCTGCGTCGGTGGGCGAGGGGTCGCCGTCGCCGGGTTCGGCGGTGATGCTGAGCTCC
>JBDSUN010000083.1:0-14849 GCA_039927735.1 Acidimicrobiales bacterium
AGACGGCCAACGTGCTGCGCAGCGTGGCCATGGACCTCCCGGGTCTGCCGGTCGACACCCACGTGGGGCGCCTGGCCCGACGGCTGGGCCTCACCGAGGAGACCGATCCGGTCAAGGCCGAGCAGGCCCTCAACGCCATGGTGCCGGCGCGTCAGCGAGGGGCGTTCAGCCTCCGGCTGATCCTCCACGGCCGAGCGGTGTGCGTGGCTCGCACGCCGCGCTGTGGCGAGTGCCTCCTGGCGGACTTCTGTCCGAGTGCCGGCGCTGGCTGAACGGGATGTCCAGCTTGCTCTACCTTTCGGCACTCGACGTGGCATCGCGACCCCGATGCGCTCACGCTCCGTGAGATGTTTCCGGACGCAACCTTTGGGGTAGGATGGGCTTCGACGAGTGCGATCGGGTCCGCCCGATTCGCCCGTCCCGCGAGGTCGGGATCCGCCGCCTGACCTCGCCCCAAGGCGAGGGCGCTCTTCGGAGCGCCTTCGTCGCGTCCGGGTTCAGCCGAGCCGCTTCAGCAGCGTCCGCAGCCGGCGAGCGCCGGCCTGGAGGTTGCGCTCCACCTCGTAGAGGTCGGCGGCCACGTCCTCGCGTGGCGCTCCCTCGAGGTCGTCGGCGATCCGTACGATGCGCTGGGTCAGGTCGTCGAGCGCGGTGGACAGCGACGAGAGCTGGGCGGTGTCGAGCGGCATCGCGCGAGTGTGGCGCGCGGACAACCGGTTTCGAGCGGCCGAGGGCGGCCACGTAGCCTCGGGGGGTGCTGCAGCGACTCGACCTCCGCGGCAGGGGCGGCGACCTGCGAGCGCTGCTGCCCCGTCCGCAAGCGCAGGTGGAGCCGCCCATCGACGAGGTGCGCGCCGTCCTGGCCGACGTGCGAGCGCGCGGCGATGTCGCCCTGCGAGAGATGACCGCCCGGTTCGATCGAGCGGACATCGACGACCTGCGGGTGACGCCGGCGGAGGTGGCGGCGGGACTGGCCGCCGTCGCCCCGGACGTCCGGGCCGCCCTCGAGGTGGCGCACCGCAACATCACCGCCTACCACAGGGGCCAGCGCCACGCTGATGCCGCCCACCGCAACGGCGGCATCACCGTGCGCGAGCTGCAACGACCCGTGGATCGGGCGGGCTGCTACGTGCCGTCGGCCCTGGCCCCGCTGGTCTCCACGGTGCTCATGACCGCCGTGCCGGCCAAGGTCGCAGGCGTGCCGGAGGTGGTGCTGGTCACCTCCCCGCAACCCGATGGCACCGTGATGCCAGGCATCCTCGCCGCCGCGGCCATTGCCGGGGTGGACGAGGTCTACCGGGTGGGCGGTCCCGCCGTCATCGGGGCGCTCGCCTACGGCACCAAGTCCATCCGGGCGGTCGACGTCATCGTCGGGCCAGGGAGCGCCCGTGTGGCGCAGGCCAAGCGGGAGGTCGCCTCCGCCGGCCTCGTCGGTGTCCCCAGCGCCTTCGCCGGTCCGTCCGAGGTGGTCGTCATCGCCGATGCGTCGACGCCGGCGGCGTGGGCCGCCATCGACGTGGTGCTGCAAGCCGAGCACGGCCCCGACGGGCTGGCCTGGCTCGTCACCTGGGACGAGGCGGTGGCCGACGACGTGGCGGCTGCGGTGGCGGAGATCGTGCCCCGCTCCCCGCGTCGCGAGCACCTGGAGGCCACCCTCGCCGAGGGCGGCTACGTCGTGCTGTGCGACGGGCCCGACCAGGCCATGGCCGTCGCCAACGCCATCGCCCCCGAGCACCTCGAGCTCCTCGTCGAGGACCCGGAGGCCCTCCTCCCGCTCGTCCGGCACGCCGGGGCCGTGTTCTGCGGGCCCTACGCACCGGCCTCGGTGGGGGACTACATCGCCGGTCCCAACCACGTGCTTCCCACCTACGGGTCCGCCCGCTTCTCGGGCGCGCTGCGGGTGGACGACTTCCTCAAGCACGTCCACGTCGTGTCCGTCGACGAGGCTGGACTGACTGAGGTGGGCGAGCACGTCATCGCGCTGGCCGCCTACGAGGGTCTCGACGCCCACGCCGAGTCGATCCGCGTCCGGCAGCGTCCGGCATGAGCGTCGAGCCGCGCGCCGACCTCGCCCTGCTGCCGGGCTACCACTCGCCTCAGGTGGAGGTGGCGGTCCGACTCAACACCAACGAGGCCCCCGAACCTCCTCCCGACGGCTTCCGGGTGGCGCTGGCCGCAGAGATGGCGGAGCTCGACTGGCACCGCTACCCGGATCGCACCTACCGAGCGCTGCGGGAGGCCATCGCCGCCCACCACGGCGTCGATCCGGCCCAGGTGTTCGCGGCCAACGGCTCCAACGAGGTCCTCCAGACGCTGTGCCTCGCCTACGGCGGCCCCGGCCGCACGGTCGCCGTCTTCGAGCCCACCTACGCGCTGCACAGCCACATCGCCCGCATCACGGGTACCGCCGTGGCCACCGGCGCCCGCACCGAGGACATGGCCCTGGACCTCGACGAGGTCCGGCGGGTACTGGCCGAGGCCCGGCCCGCGATCACCTTCCTCTGCTCGCCCAACAACCCGACCGGTCTGTTGGACGATGAGGCCACGGTGGGCGAGGTGCTGTCGCTGGCGCCCGGGCTGGTGGTCGTTGACGAGGCCTACGGGCAGTTCGCGCCGTGGTCGGCCCTCGAGCTGGTGGACGACGATCGCCCCCTCGTCGTCACCCGCACCTACTCCAAGACGTGGTCGATGGCAGCCGCGAGGCTCGGCTACCTCATCGGCCCCCGGCCGCTGGTGGCCCAGCTCGATGCCGTGGTGCTCCCGTACCACCTGGACGCGGTGAAGCAGGCGGCCGGTCGACTGGCTCTGGGCTTCGACGACGCCATGCGAGCGCGAGTGGCCACCCTGGTCGAAGAGCGCGGTCGTGTCCTCGCCCGGCTCGCCGACCTGCCGGTCACCGTGTGGCCCTCGGCCGCCAACTTCATCCTGTTCCGCCCCCACGATCGCGACGGCGCCGCCGTCTGGCAGGCGCTGCTCGACCGGTCCGTCCTGGTGCGCGACTGCTCGGCCTGGCCTCGCCTCGACGGCTGCCTGCGTGTCACCATCGGCACCCCCACCGAGGACGACGCCTTCCTCGCCGCCCTGGAGGACGCGCTCGCATGACGAGATCAGCAGCCAAGGAGCGCACCACCAAGGAGACGCAGATCTCGGTTCGACTGGACCTCGACGGCCCCACCGGCGAGGTGTCGGCCACCACGGGCCTGCCCTTCTTCGACCACATGCTCGACCAGCTCGGTCGCCATGGCGGGTTCGACCTCATGGTGAGAGCCACCGGCGACCTCCACGTGGACGGCCACCACACGGTGGAGGACGTCGGCATCACCCTCGGCGAGGTGTTCCGGGAAGCGCTGGGCGACAAGGCCGGCATCCGGCGCTTCGCCAGCGGCCTCTATCCGCTGGACGAGGCCCTCGTGGAGGTGGCCCTCGACCTGTCCGGTCGCCCGTTCACGGCCTATGAGGTGCCCTTCGGCGAGGTCCTGCCCCTCGGCGACCCACCCTTCAACCCCGAGATGGCGGAGCACTTCTGGCAGTCCTTCGCCACCAGCGCCGGCATCACCCTCCACGTCCGCCTGCGGGAGGGCCGCAACACCCACCACATCGTCGAGGCCTGCTTCAAGGGCGTGTCTCGCTGCCTGCGCGATGCCGTGCGCATCGAAGGAGAGGGCATCCCGTCGACCAAGGGCTCCATCTGATGCCCTTGATCGCAGTGCTCGACTACGAGATCGGCAACCTGCGCTCGGCCCAGAAGGCCTTGCAGCACCTGGGCGCCGACGCCCGCCTCACCGCCGATCCCGCGCTCGTCCGCGAGGCAGACGGCGTGGTGCTCCCCGGGGTCGGCGCCTTCGGGCGCTGCATGGATGCTCTGCGCCGCACGGGCCTCGACACCCTCGCCCACGAGGTGGTCGAGCAGGGCCGACCCTTCTTGGGCATCTGCATCGGGATGCAGCTGCTGTTCGAGGGCTCCGAGGAGCGCCCGGGCGCCAGCGGTCTCGGGATCCTGCCCGGCACTGTGCGCCTGCTCCCCGGCGACGTGAAGCGCCCCCAGATGCAGTGGAACCTCCTCGAGCGTCGGGGCCACCCCGAGCTGCTCCGGCTGGCCCCCGATCCGGCCTGGGCCTACTTCGTCCACTCGTACGCAGCCGACACCGACGATGCCATCGTGACGGCGACGTGCGACTATGGCGGCCCAGTGGTCGCGGCCGTCGAGCGGGGCTCGGTGTGGGCCACCCAGTTCCACCCCGAGAAGTCGAGCCGCACCGGCCTGGCCGTCCTGCAGGCCTTCGTGGAGCGCGCCGCCGCCCCTGTTCCTGCCTGATGGAGCTCTTCCCGGCCATCGATCTGCGCGGCGGTCAGGTCGTGCAGCTCACCCAGGGCGACTTCGATCGCGAGCGCGTCCACGGCGATGACCCCGTGGCGGTGGCCCTGGCCTTCGTGGCCGCGGGGGCACGATGGATCCACACCGTGGACCTCGACGCCGCCCGTTCGGGTGAGCCGCTGAACCGCCATCTGATCGCGGCCATCGCCGCCGCTGTCGACGTACCCGTCCAGGCCGGAGGGGGCGTGCGCAGTGCAGAGTCGGCCGCCGCCCTCGCCGACGTTGGAGTCGCCCGCGTCATCATGGGCACGGCCGCCATGGAGGACCCCGACCTGGTCGCCACCATCGCCGCTCGTCAGCCTGTCGCCCTGGGGCTCGACGTGCGAGGGCGCGAGGTGGCCGTGCGGGGCTGGGCGGAGGGCTCGGGCGTCGAGTGGCCCGACGCGTTGCGCCGCCTGGCCGACACGGGAGCCGAGGCGGTCATCGTCACCCAGATCGAGGTGGAGGGCCTGATGACCGGTGCCGACACCACCGGCCTGGCCGAGGTGGTGGCGGCCACCGAGCTCGCCGTCATCGCCTCGGGCGGTGTGGGCACCCTTGCCGATCTGATCGCCCTGGACGCGGTGCAGTCCGGCGGCCGTCGACTGGCCGGCGCCATCGTCGGCACCGCCATCTACGAGGGCCGGTTCGACGTGGCCGAGGCGGTGCAGGCCCTGGCATGAAGACGGCCCGCATCATCCCCTGCCTCGACGTCGACGCCGGGCGTGTCGTGAAGGGCGTCAACTTCGTCGACCTCGTCGACGCCGGCGACCCGGTGGAGCTGGCCGCCCGCTACGACGCCGAAGGCGCCGACGAGCTCGTCTTCCTCGACATCACGGCGTCCTCCGATGCTCGCGACACCACCATCGAGATGGCGGCCAGAGTGGCGGAGCAGGTGTTCATCCCCTTCACCATCGGCGGTGGCATCCGCAGCGTGGAAGATGCCCGCCGCCTCCTGCGGGCGGGCGCCGACAAGGTGTCGGTGAACAGCGCCGCAGTCGACCGCCCTGCGCTCATCGGGGAGATCGCAGAGGAGTTCGGCACCCAGTGCTGCGTGGTGGCCATCGACGCCCGGCGCACCGAGATGGGCTTCGAGGTCTTCGTCCACGGCGGGCGCATCCCCACCGGCATCGATGCCCTGAGCTGGGCCCAGCAGGCCGAGAGCCTGGGGGCGGGTGAGATCCTGCTGACCTCCATGGACCGGGACGGCACCAAGCAGGGCTTCGACCTCGACCTCACCCGGGCCATGACCGACTCCCGGCGGATCCCGGTCATCGCCTCCGGTGGCGTCGGCACCCTCCAGCACCTCGTCGACGGCGTCCTCGGGGGCGGCGCCGACGCGGTGCTGGCCGCGTCGATCTTCCACTTCGAAGAGCACACCATCGCCGCCGCCAAGCGGGCCATGGCCGAGGCAGGCATCGAGGTCCGCCCCGCCTGACGGGAGGTCAGGTACGACCGAAGAGCTTCTGCCCGGGCATCACCCAGTCGAACCTGGCGACGGTCGCATCGAGCTCGGCCGCGATGAGGTCCGCCATGGTCGACCTCCCCCCGCCCGTCCACCCCGTCACGACGACGAGCCACGGTCGCTCCCCATGAGGCGAAGCTGTTCGAGTCACTGAAGGTCAGAGGGCTCGGGCTCGACGCCGCTGCGCGAGTCCGGCACCGACGTGCGTGAAGATCGCCGTGACGGCGACCGCGGTGACGAGGGCGAACACGACGCTGCCCAGGCCTACGGAGCCGTCATCGACAAGGAGCCGAACGGCCCCGAGCGCGACGGTGGGAGCAAGGAAGAGCGCGGCGGCTGCCATGGGTGCCTTGGGCAGGACCCAGCCGGCGAGGAGGGCAGCAAGGATGATGATCAACGAACCAACTGCGCCTGGGAGCACGAACAACAACAGTCCGGCACCGGCTCCGACGAGCGCGGGCTTCCACTGGTCGGGCACGGAGCCAACCCTCGCACGTTTGAGGAATTGGCGGCTGATCGATGAGCGAGCCTGAGCGATCGCTCATCGGAATCGCGTGGGGCAGGTGTGGCTCATGATTTTGGTGTGGCGGGAGTGGCCAGAGAAACGTGGACGAACCAGACCGCCAACCGGATCCTCAAGACGGGCCGCCGGCTCCGCGACCTGCCGGCCACCACCGACGCCTGGCTGGCGGGCCGCCTCGTCGACGGGAAGGTGGAGATCATCGTGGCCAACGTCACCGACCGCCGCGCTGGGCTGTGGGCGGAGCATGAAGCTGAGCTGGTCCCCCTGCTCGAGCCGCTGGACCTGCCGTTCACGGCCCGGTCGATGCAGGACTCGGCGACCAAGGCCGACGCCATCCTCGACGAGGACGAGCCACCCGAAGAGCCCAGCGCCGAAGCCGTCCTCGTCAAGACCCTCGACGGGCGCGGCTACCTCAGGGGCTCCTTCGACGCCGAGCACACCGAGCTGATCACCACCGGTCTCCGCCTGGCCGACTCCGGTGATCTCGAGGAGGCCTCGGCCCGTCGGCAAGGCCAGGCCATGGTCGACATCTTCCGGTTCTACCTCGACCACCAGGCCGACAAGCTCGGCAAGCGCCACCGTCCCCACCTCAACGTCGTGATCGCGGAGCCTGCGCTGCGCGACCAGCAGCCCGGCCGCACCTTCGGCGGGGTGCCGCTCCCCGGTCTGGTCGTCCGCAAGATCGCCGGCGACGCCAACGTCCACCGGGTCATCACCGACGGTGCATCGTCGATCCTCGACTACGGGCGGGCCACCCGCACCATCCCCGCGGCCGTCTACACCTCGCTGGTGCTGCGGGACTGGGGCTGCCGGTTCCCCGGCTGCGACGGCCCCGCCGAGTGGTGCGAAGGCCACCACATCGTTCACTGGGAAGATGGCGGCCCGACGCGGATGTCGAAACCGCGTCCTGCTCTGCTCCAAGCACCACCACGTCGTCCACATGAGGGGCTGGCACATCCGGCTCGACCCCACCGGCACCGTCGAGGTAACCGACCCCAATGGCCGCCGCCGCACCAGCGACCCACCGGGCACCGCCGCCGTGGCGTGATCGTCACTGCGGCCCGGCGGATGATCAGGAGGTGGCCGGCGGGTCCTCGGCGGGCCAGTGGTAGCGGACGTCTGGCGCACCTTCCTCGTTGTCGCCGTCGGTGCGGGCGACGGCGACGAAGCCGTGGCGCTCGTAGAAGCGCCGGGCCCCGGTGTTGGACTGGAACGCCCACAGGTCGAGGCCCGTCGGGTGCTCTCGCTTGGCCACGTCGAGGAGCTGGCGGCCGATCCCACCGCCGGTGCGGCCGGGCTCGACGTACAGGTGGTCGACCCAACCTGGATCGAGGACCATGAACCCGACGACGACGCCGTCGTCGTCAGCGACCCAGGTGTCCTTGGCCGGCACCAGCACCGTTGTGACGTAGGTGTGCACGTCGTCCTCCGGGTGCACAGATGGCGGGATGGCGGGCACGGCCGACAGCCGGGCGCGCCAGAAGAGGTCGGCGATGGCGGGGGCCTCCTCCGGAGCGGCTCGGCGGATCTCCATCAGCTCGAGCGGCCCGAGTCGTCGCCCATGGCACGGGACCGTATCGTTGGGGCGATGGCCGCTTCGGACAAGGACGAGAAGCTTCCCATCAAGATGCTGAACGACCGACTGCTGGTGAAGCTCACCGCGGAGGGGGAGCGGCAGAGCTCCGGTGGGATCCTCATCCCGGCCACCGCCGAGATGAAGAAGCGTCTGGTGTGGGCGGAGGTGGTGGCGTCGGGGCCCAACGTCCGCACCATGGAGGTCGGCGACCACGTGCTGTTCAGCCCGGAGGACCGCTACGAGGTCGAGGTGCGAGGCGACGACTACATCATCCTGCGCGAGCGCGACATCCATGCCGTGGCGGCGCAGCGCCTCGAGGAGTCGTCCACCGGCTTGTACCTCTAGTCGGACAGCGTGACCCAGGCCACCTTCAGGTACGGCGGGTCGCCGGCGCCGCTGCGATGGTCGAGGGGCAGGGTGCGGGTGTCGATGGTGCCGGCGCGCCCGGCGGCCGCCAGACCACGCTCGAGGTGGTCGATGTACGCCGGCCAGGTCATGCGGTGCAGGTTGGTCGACACGAAGAGCGTTCCGCCCGGCGCCACGACCCGAGTGGCGCGCGTGACGAGGTCGTGCAGGTCGCGGTCGACCACCCAGCGGCCCGCACCCTTCTTGCGGGCGGTGCTGGAGCTGGGCGGGTCCACGAGGACGAGGTCGAAGGTGCGGCCCTTCTTGGCGAAGCGATCGAGCCACTCCAGGGCATCGCCGTAGACGGCATCGTGGTCGGCGGGATCGATGCCGTTCTCCCGTAGGTTCTCGCTCGCCCACTCGAGGTAGCGCGGGCTGAGGTCGAGGGTGAGCGTCTCGGCTCCGGCACGGGCGGCCGCGACGGAGAGCGAGCCCGTGTGGGCGAAGGCGTTGAGGACGGACTGGCCCACCAGAACGCTGCTCAGCAGCCGACGTCGGGTTTCGCGCTGGTCGAGGAACAGGCCGCTCGACGTGGCGCTGGCCTGAAGGTCTACGAGGTAGCGGACACCCAGCTCCACCACCGCGAACCGGTCGTGGGCCTCCCCGGCGACGAGTCGGGCGGGTCCGGCACCCCCGCCGCGCGGACGGCGTTGCTCGTAGATCGCCTGAAGCTCGAGGGTGCCGGTCCAGGCGTCGAGCCAGCGCCGCGGTAGGTCGTGGTCGCCGTAGCTCAGCACCCTGGCCACGTCACCCAGCCGCTCCACCCGGGTAGCGGGGAAGCCGTCGTGATGGCGGTCGATCCAGAGGTAGGCGTTCGTGTCCGCCGGGTCGAACAGCTGCGCTCGCGCTTCGTGAGCGACGAGGGCGGCCAGCTCCGCGTCGACGCGTTCGCCTTCGAGGGCGCGATCGAACGACGCCGGCCGGTCGACGCCGAGGGACAGTGGGTGACCGTCTGGGTGCGTCACGGCCAGCTCGGCGGCGTGGAGGAAGAGGCGAGGCGCCGCCGCACCGTGGTGCTCGCCGTCTCCCAGCACCGGAAGGCCCGCCTCGGTGGCGTGCACGCGGACCTGGTGGGTGCGGCCGGTGTGCGGCTGCGCCGACCACCGCTCGAGGGCGGAGCCGGTGGCCTGGCGGGCCAGGTCCGTCTCGGCCGGCGTGCCGTCGATCGGACGGCAGGCATGGATCGTGGCGGGACGCCGGTCGTCCCGCTCCACGAGGAGCTCATAGCGCTTGGCCACCGTCCGCGCCTCGAACTGGGCCGTCACCGAACGGTTCGCTTCGGGTGTCTTGCCGAAGAGGAGGAGCCCCGACGTTGGCTTGTCGAGGCGATGGAGGATCGAGAGCGACTGGTCGGACCGCTGGGCCTGGACCCACTCGTACATGCCGTCCTGCGCGTGGATGTCGGCGCGGTGGGTGTTGACCCCGGCAGGCTTGCTCACCGCCAGCAGGTGCTCGTCCTCGAAGCGCACCCACGGTTCGGACACTCGGGCAGCCTACGGAGCCCGCCTGGCGGGGGAGGGCAGCACCCCGGCAGAACGGGTGGTAGCGCCCTCTCGTTGATCGCCGGTGAGGCGTACGGTCGCGGCCATGAGCGGTGGCGGCTGGAGCGCGGTGAGTGCCTGGGTGCGCATCGACCTGCGCAACCGCGCCCGGTCGCTGGTCGTGCTGGGCCTGCTCGTAGCGGTGACCACGGGCGTCGTGCTCACGGCGACCGCTGGCGCCCGCCGGGGAGGCACTGCGGTCGACCGCCTGCTCGAGCGGACGCGTCCGGCCACCGTTGCGGTCCTCCCGAACGAAGCGGGCTTCGACTGGGACGCGGTCGCCGCCCTTCCCGGCGTCGAGGCGATCGGCCAGTTCCCGCTCACCCCCTTCGTGATCGACGGGGTGCCGCCGGATCTCGGGGCCGGGTTCGTCTACATCGACCCGGCCGTGATGCGCGACATCGAGCGGCCGGTCGTGCTCGAGGGCCGGCTGGCCGACCCCTCTCGCGATGACGAGGCCGTCATCACCCCCGCGTTCGAGGACACCTTCGACAAGGGGGTCGGCGACCGCGTCACCATCACCCTCAACTCGCCGGAGCAGGTGGACGAGTACTACCTCAGCTTCCAGGAGACGGAGCCGGAGGGTCCGACGATCGAGACCACCATCGTGGGGGTCGTGCGGGCGCCGTGGTTCAGCGACACGGGCCCGGACCGCCAAGGTCTGCTCACCCCGTCGTCGGGTCTGTTCCAAGCGCACCCCGACAGCTTCCTTGGCGCCCAGGAGACCGCCCACGTCAACGCCATCGTCCGACTCGAGGGTGGCGCAGACGCGGTACCGGCGTTCCGCCAACAGCTGGCCGAGGTCAGCGGGCGCCGGGACATCGACTTCTTCTACCTGGCCGCAGAGGCACAGCACGTGGCCGAGGTGGCTGACTTCGAGGCCAGCTCGCTCCTGGTCTTCGCCCTTTCGGCGTTCATCGCCGCCCTCTTCCTGGTGGGCCAGTCCGTGGTCCGCTACGTGTCGGCGAGCACCCGAGATCTGCAGGTGCTCTTGTCCATCGGGATGCCGCCCAGGCACGTGCGGGCGGCCGCCGCCGTGGGCCCGACCCTGGCCGCAATCATCGGAACGGTCGTGGGGGTCGGCATCGCCGTAGCCGGGTCGTCCCGGTTCCCGATCGGGACGGCGGCTCCGCTCGAGCCGTCGCCAGGGGGCCACGTCGACCTAACGGTGCTTGCGGCGGGGCTCGTCCTCATACCGCTCCTGATCGCCGGGGGCGCCGTGCAGGCCTCGCGGCCGGCGTCGCGCTCGTTGGCGATCGACAGCGGTGGCCGGCGGTCGCTCGTCGCCAACCTGACGGCTCGAACCGGCGCGCCGGTGCCTCTCTCCGTCGGGGCCAGCTTCGCCCTCGACCGCGGTCGGGGGGCCCAGTCGGTTCCCGTCTACCCGGCGATCGTCGGGTCGATCGTGGGCGTGCTCGGGGTGGTCGCCGCCCTCACCTTCGCCGCCGGCGTCGAGGACGCATCTGATCACCCAGAGCGCTTCGGGCAGGTCGCAGGGCTCCAGATGTTCCTCGGGTTCAACAACGAGGAGTTCCTGCCCTCAGCAGAGGTGCTCCCATTGCTCGCCGACGACCCTGACGTCGTCGCCGTCAACGACACCCGCCAGGGGGTGGTGGAGTCGGGGCCCGTGCCCATCGCCGCCTTCGCCCTCGACCCAGTCGACGAGCCGACGCCGGTCGTGGTCATCGAAGGTCGCCTCCCCGCCGCCACCGACGAGGTCACCCTTGCGCCGAGATCTGCCCGGGACGTGGGAGCGAAGGTCGGCGACTCCGTCGAGCTGGTGGGGTCGCGCTCGACCGGTTCGTACGTGGTCAGCGGGATCGCCTTCGTCCCGGAGGGGGCGCACAACGCCTACGACAGCGGGGCGTGGATGGGCTCGGACACCTACGACGAGCTGATCGAGGGCTTCAAGTTCCGGACCGCCGATGTCGTGCTCCGTGACGGCACCGACCCCTCCGCGATCAGGGCGAGGCTCGCCGACGGTCTGGCTGACGCCATGGGTGCCACACCCGAGGAGGCCCTGGGCATGCTCGAACCACTGGCGCCGCCCTCCCGTCTGGCCGAGCTCGAGCAGCTCCAGCGGCTCCCGCTGTTCCTCGCTGGCTTCCTGGCGCTGCTCGCGGTGGCGGCCGTCGGCCATGCCCTGGCCACCGCGGTGCGCCGCCGCCGTCACGATCTGGCCGTGCTGCGTGCGGTCGGCGTCACCCGCTGGCAGAGCGTTGCCGCCGTCCTCGTACAGGCGGCGGTGCTGGCTCTGGTCGGTCTGGCCCTGGGCATACCGCTCGGATTCGCGCTCGGGCGCGTCCTGTGGCGCTCCGTGGCCGACACCACGCCCATCGAGTACGTCCCGCCGTTTGCGGTGGGGGCGCTCATCCTGATCGCACCCATAGCGCTCCTGGCTGCCGCCATCTTGGCGGCCTGGCCATCCCAGCGGGCGGCCTCGTTGCGGGTGGCCCACGTCCTGCGCACCGAGTAGCCCAGAACCGGTTGGGGTCGCCTCGAGCGCCGCTCGTACGATGACGCCATGCCCGTCGCCACCCCGATCGCCGCCACCGATGACCAGCTGGCCCTGGTGAGGTTCGACGACGCCGGCCTGGTGCCGGCCATCGTGCAGGAGCACGGCTCTGGTGAGGTGCTGATGATGGCGTGGATGAACGCCGAGACCCTGCGGATGAGCCTGGCCGAGGGGCGAACTGTCTTCTGGTCGCGCAGCCGCCAAGAGGTGTGGCGCAAGGGCGACACCAGCGGCGACCGCCAGCTCGTGCGGGAGGCCCGCTACGACTGCGACGCCGACACGCTGCTGTTCGTGGTGGAACAGGAGGGCAGGGGGGCGTGCCACACCGGCGAGCGCTCCTGCTTCTACCGGACCTTCGGGTGACCCTGCGCCCCTCGCGCGAGCAGTTCCGGGCCCTCGCCCGCAACCACACGGTCATCCCCGTCTGGCGGGAGGTCCTGGCCGACCTCAGCACCCCGGTGTCGGCCTTTCTGCGGGTGGTCGGCGACGAGCCGGGGTTCCTCCTCGAGTCCGTCGACCACGGCGAGCGCTGGGGTCGCTGGTCCTTCATCGGCCGCAACCCGCTCGCCACCCTCACGGTTCGTGGCCGAACCGTGGAGACGACCGGTCGCCTACCGCACGGCGTGCCTCTCGACCGGGGGATCCTGGCCGCCATCGAGCACCTGCTCGGCGTGTGGAAGGCACCGGTGCTCGACGACCTTCCGCCGCTGCACGGCGGCATCATGGGGTACCTCGGCTACGACGTGGTCCGCGAGGTCGAGCACCTCCCCAACGTGCCGCCCGACGACCAGGGTCATCCCGAGGCCATGGTCTCCGTGATCGGGCAGCTGGCCGCCTATGACCACTGGCGCCAGCGTGTGTCGCTGATCGAGAACGTGCTCGTCGAGCCTGACCTCACCGATGGCGAGCTCGACGAGCGCTACGACGCTGCGGTCGGCCGGCTCGACGAGCTCGGCCGGGCGGGTGCCGGTCCGATCGACGAGCCGCTCGTCGAGCCGCCGGATCCCGGTGATCCGCTGCCGGACGTCCGATCCGTCATGAGCTCGACCGACTACCGCCGCGCCGTCGAGGTGGCCAAGGAGCACATCCTGGCGGGCGACATCTTCGAGATCATCCTGGCCCAGCGGTTCGACCTCGACCTCGATGCCAACCCGTTCGACGTCTACCGGGTGCTCCGCCAGGTCAACCCCAGCCCGTACATGTACTTCGTGCGCCAGCCGGGGGTGACCCTGGTGGGCTCGTCACCGGAGCCGCTCGTCACGTTGCTCGACCGCACCGTCACCTCCCGGCCCATCGCCGGCACCCGTCGCAGGGGTCGCACCGACGAGGAGGACCGCCGCATGGCCGCCGAGCTGATCGAGCACCCGAAGGAGATCGCCGAGCACATCATGCTGGTCGACCTGGCCCGCAACGACGTCGGCCGGGTGGTGGAGTACGGCAGCGTCAGCGTCGACGAGATGATGACGCTGGAGCGCTACAGCCACGTCATGCACATGACCTCGCAGGTCTCCGGGCGGTTGCAGGAGGGCAAGACCGCCATCGACGTCCTGCGAGCGACCTTGCCCGCGGGCACGGTCTCAGGGGCGCCGAAGGTGCGGGCGATGGAGATCATCGACGACCTGGAGCCCACCAAGCGGGGGCCCTACGCCGGCGTGGTCGGGTACCTCGACTTCTCCGGCAACATCGACACGGCCATCGCCATACGCACCCTCGTGGTGGGCGACGACGGGCGGGCGTCGGTGCAGGCCGGAGCGGGCATCGTGGCCGACAGCGTGCCCGAGCACGAGGACCTGGAGTGCCACAACAAGGCCGCCGCCCTGCTCGCCGCCATCCCGGCGGCTCGTCGAATGACGGCCAAGCGCCGAACCCACGCCGGCGGATCCCCGTCACCCACTGGATAACGTTCGGCGCGTGGGGGATGCCGTCGACCTGAGGACCACGGTGGGCGCCGTGGCGATCGAGCGTGATGGCCTCCGGGTGCACGGACCCGCGGCCGTCTCCTACCTACAGGGCCAGCTCAGCCAGGACGTGGAGGCCCTCGGCGCCGGCCAGTCGGCTCGCACCCTCCTCATCGAGCCCACGGGCAAGGTCACCGCATGGCTGCGCGTCACCCGCCGAGGCGACGACGACGTCCTGCTCGATGTGGACGCTGGCTACGGGGAGACGGTCCGCGCTCGGCTCCAGCGCTTCAAGCTCCGCGTGGACGCTGAGCTCGAGCCGGTCGGGCTTCGGGGTTGGGCCCTGCGAGGGGCGAGCGTGGACCCGCGCCGCGCGATCGGGGCGGAGCGGCTGGCCCTGCCGGCCGACTGGCCGGGAGTGGCCGGCATCGACCTGTTCGGCGATGACCTGCCTCTGCCGCCGGGGATGATCGAGGAGCCTGCGGCTGCGCTAGAAGCCCTGCGAATCGAAGCCGGTGTGCCAGCCATGGGCGCTGAGCTCACCAACGCGACCATCCCAGCGGAGGCCGGTC
>JBDSUN010000084.1:0-5312 GCA_039927735.1 Acidimicrobiales bacterium
GCGGGCGGCGACGTCGGTGGCGACGAGCACGTGGACCTGGCCGCGACCGAAGGCCCCGAGGGCCCGCTCCCGCTGGCTCTGGCTGCGGTCGCCGTGGATCGCCTCCGCACGGACGCCGGCCTTGTTCAGCTGCTTGGACAGGCGCTCGGCGCCGTGCCGGGTGCGACTGAACACGATGGCCGGCCACGACCGCTCCACGATGGCGGTGGCGATCTGGATCCGGTCGGCGTGGGAGACCGCCCAGAAGCGGTGAGTGACCTCGCCCTGCTCCTCGATCGAGGCGGCCTCATGGTGGACCGGATCGTTCTGGTAGTGGCGGATCAGCACGTCGACGTCGCCGTCGAGGGTGGCCGAGAAGAGCATCGTCTGGCGCTTGGGGTTGGTCTTGTCGAGGAGCTTGCGCACCTCGGGGAGGAAGCCCATGTCGGCCATCCGGTCGGCTTCGTCGATGACGACGATGTTGACGTCATCGAGGCGCAGGCAGCCTCGGTCGAGGAGGTCCTTCAGGCGACCGGGGGTGGCCACCACGACCTCGACGCCGCGAGCGAGAGCCTTCATCTGGGCGCCCATGCCGGCGCCGCCGTAGACGGCCAGCACCTCGGTCTTGGTGCCCCAGCACAGCGCAGTGAGCTGCTCCTGCACCTGCGAGGCGAGCTCGCGGGTGGGGACGAGGACGAGGGCCTTGGGGCGACGAGGAGCGGCCTTCTCGATCCGCGCGAGGAGCGGCAGGCCGAAGGCGATGGTCTTGCCGGAGCCGGTGGGAGCCTTGCCGCAGACGTCGCGGCCGGCGAGGGCGTCGGGGAGGGTGGCCGCCTGCACGGGGAACGGCTCGGCGATGCCGAGCACGTCGAGGCGAGCGCACAAGGCGCTGGGCACGCCGAGATCGGCGAAGGTGGGGGACATCTGGTGGGGGGTTCTCCTGCATCGAGGGGCAGGCACGCGCGCACACTCGATCGAGTGGATCGGCCGGTTGCCGATCTCGTGTCGAGTGCAGCGATGTCGTCCGCTGCTCCTGGGTGGCAGTCTCAAGCCACAGCTCGACACGGCCCGCCAGCGGCTGCTGGCGCACGAAGACCATACCGTCGCCGCCACGCGATGCCACCATCGAGACGTAGTGTCCGCAGCCATGGAACCCGTGGTGGCACGCAAGATGTGGCGGACGCTCGAGCCCTATCACGGGATGATCTACTTCGCCCCGGAGGCCACCGCCGCCTACGAGGCGCTCGGCGTCATGGGGTTCGACGGCTACTTCGCCTCCCGGGCGGCGCCGATGGGGGCCGTGCCTGCGGAGGTGGTGATCGCCACCTTCTTCAACTTCAACCCGGTGGTCGTCCGCCAGGCCATACCGGCCGCATGGCACCAGGCGACGCCCGCGCAGCTGCTCGACGCTCGGCTCGGCGCCGCCGACGCCGCGCTGTGCCGAACGCTGGTCGACCGGGTGGGCGACCCGTCGGTCGCCCGCGCCGCCCGGCTGGCACGGACGGCCACCGAAGGGTGCCGCGCACCAGGGCGCCCGCTCTACGCCGGCCACGCCAGCCTCCCGTGGCCCGCCCCGCCGCACCTGGCGCTGTGGCACGCCATCGCCCTGCTGCGCGAGTTCAGGGGCGACGGGCACATCGCCTGTCTGGTCGACTCCGGCTTGAACGGGGTCGACGCGCTGGTGCTGCACGCCGCCTCGGGCGAGGTGCCGCGCGCCGCACTGCAGACCTCCCGCCACTGGGACGACGCCGCCTGGGAGGCGTCCGTCGCCACGCTGCGAGGACGGGGACTGGTCGACGCCGACGGCGGCTTCACCGACGCCGGAGCCGCACTGCGCCAGCACATCGAGGACCAGACCGACGCCCTGGCGATGGCGCCGTGGGAGGGCCTCGGGGAGGAGGGTTGCGACGAGCTCCGTACGCTGGTGCGGCCGCTCAGCAAGGCCATCGTGGAGGGCGGCACCTTCGGCTTCCGATGACCTCCTAATCACAGAGGTGTAACTTGACCCGCATGGCTGTTCTGCGCTTCTCCTACGGGACGATGGGTTCGGGCAAGAGCACCCTCGCCCTGCAGATCCACCACAACCTCTCCACCCGTGGCCTGCGCGGCCTGCTCTGCACCCAGCTCGACCGGGACGGTGCCCGGGTGTCCTCGCGCCTCGGCGTGTCGGCGGCGGCGGTGGACGTGGGCCCGAAGCTCGACCTGTTCGAGCTGGCCCGCAACCACCACGACGCCAACGGCGGGCTTGAGTACCTGGTGTGCGACGAGGCGCAGTTCTACACACCGGCCCAGGTGGAGCAGCTCTGCGGGGTCGTGGACGAGCTGGGCGCCGATGTCCACGCTCTCGGGCTGCTCACCGACTTTCGCGGCCGGCTCTTCGAGGGGTCGGCCCGGTTCATGGAGCTGGCCGACGAGCGCCAGGAGCTGCAGGTGGAGGCGCGCTGCTGGTGCGGTGCCCGGGCCACCCAGAACGCCCGCCTCGTGAACGGCCGCCAGGTCTACGACGGTGAGGTGGTGGTGGTGGGCGACACCGGCGGCGACGCCGAGGTCAGCTACGAGCTCCTCTGCCGCCGCCACTGGCTGTCGGGCGAGACCGGCCGGGCCGCCCACGACGCCGCCGAGCTCACGGAGCGCTCCACCTTCACCGATTGACCACCCGCTCCTCCAAGCCCCACGGCGAGCCGTGGTCGACGAGCAGGTCGAGGAAGGGGTGGGCGGGAAAGGCCTCGGGGCCGAGCACACCGGTTCCCGACCACGCCCCTGAGGCCAGCAGCTCGAGGGCCACGACGGGGTTGATGGCGGTCTGCCACACGACCGCCTGGGATCCGTCGCGCGCCATGGACTCCTGGTTGTCGACGAGGTGGTAGAGGTACACCTCGCGCGGCCGGCCGTCAGCTCCGGTGCCGGTCACCCACGTGCCCGCGCACGTGCGGCCGGTCATCCGGTCGCCGAGCCCGGCGGGGTCGGGCAGGCAGGCGGCCACGACGTCGCGCGGCGAGACATCGGCCCCCCGCACCCGCACGGTGTCGGTGCGGTCGAGACCCACCTTGTGCAGCACCTGGAGCACCTCGATGAACTCGTCCCCCAGCCCGTACTTGAAGGTGACGCGCTGGCAGTCCACCCAGCGAGGGATGAGCAGGACCTCCTCGTGCTCCACGTTGACGCACTCCACCGGGCCGATGCCCTCCGGGAAGACGAACGTCTCCGGCTCCGAGAACGGGGCGGTGGTGAACCAGCCACGGTCCTTCTCCCAGATCACCGGCGGGTTGAGGCACTCCTCGATGGTCGTCCAGATCGAGAAGGTCGGCGCGAAGGCGTAGCCGTCGACGACGAGGTCGGCACCGTCGCGCACGCCGCACTCCTCGATCGAGCTGAACAGCTCGTCGGCGGCGTGACGGGCGAACACGTCGGACAGGCCCGGCTCCACGCCCACGCCGACGAGGGCCAGCAGGCCTTTGTCCTCCCACGCCGTCGCCTCGGCGAACTGCTCGTCGCCCAGCTTCACGCCGGTCTCCTCGTGCGGCCGATCGGGGTGGGGCCGGGAGAGGGACATGGCCATGTCGAGGTAGCTGGCGCCGGCGTCGAAGGCGCCGCCGAAGATCGGCATGACGAAGCGCGGGTCGGCGGCGTTGAGGATGTGGGTGGCACCGTGGGCCTGGGCGCAGGCGGTCACGGCGGCCCGGTCGGATGCGTCCAGGCCGGTGCCGACGAAGCGGTCGTCGCCCGTCTTGGCCGCCGCCGAGCGCGCCCGGTCCTCGTCCAGGTCGGCCAGCACCACCTGCTCGAAGAACGACCGCCGCCTGGCGATCATGGCGAAGGCCGAACCGACCCCACCGCTGCCCACCACGAGGATCTTCATCAGGATCTCCTGTCTCGATGCCGGAACCAGGCCGACAGCACGGGTAGCCAAGCCGCCCGCAGCGCGTGGAGCGGGATCGGCCGGTGCGGCAGCTCGGCGAACGGTGGGAGCGGTTCACCACAGATCGCTCCTGCCATGCGATGGCCCATCCAGGTGTTGAGAGCGACGCCGGAGCCGTTGCAGCCGGTGGCGTACCAGAGGCCGTCGATGCGCCCGCAGTGGGGGAGGCGGTCGAGGGTGAGGGCCACGTTGCCGCCCCAGACCCGCTCCACCGGCACGCCTGCCAGCTGCGGGTGCACCTCGAGGAGCGAGCGGTAGAGGAAGTCGCGGGCGTCGTCGAGCTGGACCGGGCCCAGGCGACGACGACCGCCGAAGATCATGCGGCGCTCGTCGTCGAGCCGCCAGTACCAGAGCAGGTGACGGTCGTTGAAGCACATGCGCCCCGTGGGAAGGACGAGGTGGGCCTGGTCTGCGGTGAGGGGCTCCGTGGCGATGATGAACGAGCTCATCGGCAGCACGCGGCGCCGCAGGGCGGGCACCAGGCGATCGGCGTAGGCGTTGGTGGCGATCAGGACGTGCGGGGCGTCCACGGAGCCGCGCGGGGTCGAGACCCGCCAGCCCTCGCCCTGGCGCTCGATGGCGGTGGCGGCCGTCTCGGGGTGCAGGGCGGCGCCCGCGTCGTCGGCCACCCGGGTCAGCCCGGCGTGGAAGCGGGCGGGGTGGAGACCGCCACTGCGGTCGACGACCAGACCGGCGGCGAAGAGGGTCGAACCGATCTCCTCGGCCAGTGCCTGACCCCGCACCACGCGCGCCGGCGAGCCGACGGAGGTGAGCTCGCCCGCCAAGGCATCGAGGTGGACGGCTGATCGCTTGGAGTGCGAGAGGTACAGCTGCCCGCTGCGGACGTAGGCGCACTCGATGTCGGCCTCGGCGATCACCGCCTCGACGTGGTCGAAGGCGTCCTCCACCTCCTGGTGCAGCTGCAGCCCGAGCGGCCCATGGCGGCGCTCGAGCGAGCGGGGGCCGGCCTTCAGCTCGGGCAGGACCATGCCTCCGTTCCGGGTGCTGGCCCCCCCTCCCAGATCCTCGGCGTCGAGCACGACCGTCTGGCGGCCCCGGCGGGCCAGCTCGGCGGCGGCCGACAGCCCGCAGTACCCACCGCCGACGACCACGACGTCCGCCTCACCCGGTGGCTCCGCCGCGGCCACCGGGTGAGGCGTCGCCGTCTCCTGCCACAGCACCGAGGGCCGGTAGCCCTCGCTGAGCGGCGTCACCATGACGGGATGGTAGGCGACCCCGTCTCGACGTGGATGATGGATCGTTCGTTTCGGGCACCTGACGCGAAGGATTCGATTACGGTCCGGTCATCGGACAACCGATTCGGTTGATCAACGGGCGCTGGATGAGGAGGTGGTAGCGGGGGTGACGGCGCAGGGGGACATCGACACCGGGCAACCCGTGATCGTGCTCGATC
>JBDSUN010000085.1:0-5288 GCA_039927735.1 Acidimicrobiales bacterium
CGGAAGCAGTACGACGAGTGGTCGCAGCACTGGACGAACGAGGGAAAGGACGACCAGTACGCGTCGTTCATCAACGAGGTGGAGAAGGTCGTGATCTCCGATTCGCTCGACGACGCCACCTGGAACAACGCCCGCATCGTCCGCCGGGCCGACGCCGCCGACGAGATCAGGAGCCTCCGTTCGGAACGGTCCGGCACCATCGGCACCTGGGGAAGCCTCACGGTCGTCCGATGGATGGCGCAGAACGACCTGATCGATCGTCTGCACCTCATCGTGGCTCCCACCGTGGTGGGAGAGGGCGAGCGCCTCTTCCCGGAGCTGGCATCCAAGGATCTCCACCCGGTCGAGACCCTGGCCCTCAGCAAGGGCGTGCAGAGCCTCGTCTTCGATGTGCGCTAGTGCCGACTCGCCATCCGTCGCTATCGGGCGGGGAGCTCTCGTTCCTGGGCGAAGGTGGCGCCGATGTGCAGGAGCTGGTCGGTGGCGCCCCCGAGGGCGAACTCGATGGCCTTGGCGGCGATGAAGTAGCGGTGCAGGGGGTAGTCGTTGTCGATGCCCGTGCCGCCGTGGACGTGGACGACGGCGTGACCCACCCGGTGGGCGGCCTCCGCAGCCCAGTACTTGGCCACGGCCACCTCGGTGGTGGCCGGTCGACCTTCTTCGAGCTGCCACACCGCCTGCCACAGAGTGAGGCGGAGGCCCTCCACGTCGATGTAGCAGTCGGCCAGCCGATGGCCGACGGCCTGGAAGGTGGCGATGGGCACATCGAACTGCACCCGCTCCTTGCTGTAGGCGGCCGTCATCTCCAGGGCCTTGGCCAGCACGCCGAGCTGCTGGGCACAGAGGGCGACGGTGGCTCGCTGCACCGTCCACTCGAGCACCTCCGCACCGGCATCGGCCCCACCGAGGAGGGCCTCGGTGCCGACGGCCACGCCGTCGAGGACGAGGCGGGCCTCCGTGTCGCGGTTGGTCACCAGCTGGGGTTCGACCGTGAGCCCGGGGGTCTCCCGTTGGACGAGGAACACCATAGGTCGACCGTCGGCCCCCGTCGCCGGGACCACGAAGGCGGCCGCCTGGGTGCCGGCGGGCACCCGGGTCTTCACGCCGTCGAGCCGCCAGCCACCCTCCGCCTCCGTGGCGGTGGTGACGGGCTGACCCGCGTGCCGGTTGCCGGGCTCGGAGAGGGTTGCGGTGAGGATGGCGGACCCGTCGGCCACACCGGGCAGCCAGCGCGCCTGATGGGCCGGGCTGCCGAAGCGGGCCACGGGCGCGCCGCCGAACACCGTGGTGGCGGCCACCGGGACGGGCGCCACCGTGCGGCCGACCTGCTCGAGGACGACGCACTGCTCGAGGAGGCCGAGGCCGCCTCCGCCGTGCTTGGTCGGCAGACCGATGCCCAGCAGGCCGGCCTCCGCCAACGCCGACCACGTCGGGGCGTCGAAGCGGAGATCGGTCGCTTCGGCCGCCCGGAGCACCGGCTCGGTGACCTTGTCCTCCAGGATCCGCTGCGCGAGTGCACCGGCCTCCTGCTGCTCTTTGCTGAAGCCGAAGTCCATCGTGTCCTCTCTAGCGGCGCGGCGCTCGGGGCATCCCGAGGCCGACCATGGCGATGATGTCGCGTTGCACCTCGTTGGTGCCGCCCCCGAAGGTGAGGATCAGCGCCGAGCGGTGCATGCGCTCCAGCCGGCTGCGCAGCAGCGATCCGGGGGAGCCCGCCTGGACCGACGCCTCCTCCCCGAGCACCTCCATCAGGAGGCGGTAGGCCTCGGTGTAGAGCTCGGTGCCGAAGACCTTGGTGGCCGACGCATCCTGCGGGCCGACCCCCTTCTTCACCCCCCAGGCGATCTTCCAGTTGATGAGCTTGAGGAACTCCACCTTGGCGTGAACCCGCGCCAGGTGGACCTGGGCCCACTCCTGGTCGATCACCCGCCGACCATCGGGAAGCTCGGTGTCATGAGCCCAGCGACGCACGTCGGCGAGGAGGTGCTGCAGGCCGGCGGCCGAGCAGAGCGCCACCCGCTCGTGGTTGAGCTGGTTGGTGATGAGGCGCCAGCCCTGGTCCACCTCGCCCACCAGGTTGGCGACGGGCACCCGCACGTCCTCGTAGAAGGTGGCGCTGGTCATCGTGCCGCTCATCGTGTGCACGGGGGTCCATGAGAACCCCGGAGCGTCGGTGGGCACCAGGAACATCGACAGGCCCTTGTGCTTGGGGACGTCGGGGTTGGTGCGGGTAGCCAGCCAGACGTAGTCCGCGTACTGGATCAGGCTGGTCCACATCTTCTGGCCGTTGATCACGTACTCGTCGCCATCGCGCACGGCGCGGGTGGTGAGGGAGGCGAGGTCGGTGCCCGCCCCCGGCTCGGAGTAGCCGATGGAGAAGTGCATCTCCCCCGCCAGGATCTTCGGCAGGAAGGCCTGGCGCTGCTCGTCGGTGCCGAAGTGCATCAGCGTGGGCCCGACCGTGTTGATGGTGAGGAAGGGCACTGGCGCCCCCACCAGGCTGGCCTCGTCCATGAAGATGAGCTGCTCGATCATGGAGCGACCCTGGCCGCCCCACTCGGTCGGCCAGCCGATCCCGAGCCAGCCGTCGGCGCCCATCTGGCGGACGAGCTGCTTGTACAGCTCACCCCCGCCGTACTCGCCGGAGCCCGACGCCATCTCCTCTTGCACGCTCGATGTCATCAGCGTGGAGAAGTACGCACGCAGCTCGAGGCGCAGGGCCTCCTGTTCGTCGGTGAACGCGATCTGCATGGTGCTCCTAGGGTGCGGCAGTGCCGAGGTAGGCGGACTGGACAAGCTCGTTCTGCTGCACCTCGGCGGGGGTGCCGGATGCGATGACCCGGCCGAAGTCGAGGACGTGGATCCGGGCGCACACCTGCATGACCAGCTCCACGTCGTGCTCGACGAGCAGGATCCCGAGCCCGTCGGCGGCCAGGCCCTGGAGCAGGGCGGCGAACGCGTCGGTCTCCTCCTCGCTCAGCCCGGAGGACGGCTCGTCGAGCAGCAGCAGCGTGGGGAGGCCGGCCAGCGCCCGGCCGACCTCGACGAGCCGGGCCAGGCCGGTCGGCAGCGCATCGACGCGGTCATCGGCCACCGCTCGCAGCCCCACCCGATCGAGGATGTCCTCCACCCGCTCCTGCGGTGAGCCGGCTCGGGCCGCGCCCGAGCGGCGGGAGTAGGACTGGTGCACGTCGGCCGCCACCCGGATGTTGTCGCGCGCCGACATCGATCCGAACAGCTCGAGGCGCTGGAAGGTGCGGGCGATGCCGAGGCGGGCCCGGTCGTGGGCCTTGACCTTGGTGATGTCCTTGTCGGCCAGGACCACCCGGCCGTGCTCGATGGCCTGCAGCCCGCAGATGGCGTTGAACAGCGTGGTCTTGCCGGCGCCGTTCGGTCCGATGAGCCCGGTGACCGCACCCGCCGCCACGTCGAGGTCCACCAGGTGGACGGCCTTCACCCCGCCGAAGCGCACCGACACCTCCTCGACGTCCAGCCAGGCCATGGGCCACACTGTAGAACGCGTTCTCGTCGAGCGCACCAGAGGGGCAAGGACTCGACCTCCATGAGCGCAACCAGCCGCGGGATCGGCACGGCCGGGACGTTCCGTTCCGTTCCGCTGGTCATCTTGGTCGGGCTCCAGCTGGGCCAGGTGATGAGCTCGATCGACGGCACCATCGTCGCCACCGCCCTGCCCACCATCACGGCCGACATCGGCGGGTTCTCCCGCTCCACGTGGGTCGTCACCGCCTATGCGCTGGCCATGGTGGCCTCGGTGCCGCTGTACGGGAAGCTGGGCGACCTCTACGGCCGCCGGCGGGTCCTGCTGATCGCCATCGGCATCTTCCTCGTCGGGTCGATGGCCTGCGGCGGCGCCCGAGCGATGGACCAGCTCCTTGTCGCCCGCTTCATCCAGGGCCTCGGGGGCGGAGGCCTCGGCGCGGTGGCGATGGCGACGGTCGCCGACATCGTCCCCGCTCGCCAGCTCGGCCGCTGGCTGGGCTATCAGGGCGTCATCTATGCCGTGGCCAGCGCCATCGGGCCGGTGGTCGGCGGCCTGTTCGTGGAGCACCCTGGCGGTCAGCCACCACGGCGGCCCTGATCGGCCTGGTACCGCTGCTCGCCTGGCTCTTCGTGGCCCGGGAGAGGCGAGCCCAGGAGCCGGTGCTGCCGCTGGCCCTGTTCGCCAAACCCCGTCATGCGGGCGGCGGCTGGCATCAACTTCACCAGCGGCCTTCTCCTGTGGTGCGGGATCTTCTTCGTCCCCCAGTTCGTGCAGCAGGTGCGCGAGATATCCCCCGCCCGCTCCGGCCTCGTGCTGATGCCACTGATGTTCGGCGCCGCGCTGGGCACCCTCGTCACGGGCCGGCTGGCGGCTCGCTCTGGCCGCTACCGCATCTGGCCGATCACGGGCGGCGTCCTGATGACCATCGCCATGGTGCTGCTGGCGTCCTTGGATCGCCAGAGCTCGCTGGCCTTCGCCGCCCTCTCGGCACTGCGGCTCGGCACAGGGGCGGGCTGCAGCATGCAGCCGTCGCTGCTGGCGGCCCAGAACGGCGTCCGACCTGACCAGCTCGGCATCGCCACCTCCACGGCGCTCCTGTTCCGCACCCTCGGCAACACCATCGGGATCCCCGTCTTCGGCGGCATCCTGAACGCCGGCCTGGCCGGTCGGGCCCTCGAGCCAGCCGCGGTGGCCAGCGCGCTGCGGCCGGTCTTCATCGTCGCCGTCATCGTGGGGGTCGTCTCCACCCTCGCAGCGCTGCGGCTGCCGGAACGCCCGTTGCGCAACCACACCGCCTTCGGCGGCCCGACCCCGGACCCGGTCGTCGCTCCCGTCACGGTGCCGGCGCCCATCGATGCCTGACCAGGGCTGGCGCGAGAACGCGTTCTACTGCAGACTGAGCGGACGACGGACCGTTGCGGTCCGCAGGAGGGGGAAGCCGATGACCGCCACCGAGGTCGCCGACCGGTACACGATCATCTCCGCGGACTGTCACGCCGGCGGTTCGCACGCCGCCTACCGCGAGTACCTCGATCCGGCCTACCTCGAGGACTTCGACGCCTGGCGCAACAAGTACAAGAACCCGTACAAGGACCTCGGGGACACCCGGCGGCTCCGCAACTGGGACAACGAGATGCGCAACTCCCAACAGGAGGCCGATGGCATCGTCGGCGAGGTCGTGTTCCCCAACACGGTCCCACCGTTCTTCCCCACCTTCGTCCTGTTCGCCAAGCCGCCCACCGACGAGGAGTACCGGCATCGCCATGCTGGTGTGCGTGCCCACAAT
>JBDSUN010000086.1:0-4887 GCA_039927735.1 Acidimicrobiales bacterium
CCTGGTTGGTGGGTGTCAGAAGCCCATCCCGAGACCGCCGTCCACGTGGACGACGGCGCCGGTGATGTAGGCGGCGGGTTCGGATGCGAGGAAGGCTACGGCGGCGGCCACCTCGGCGACGGTGCCGATGCGGCCCACCGGCACCTGGGCCTCGAGAAGCGCCCGCTTGTCCTCGGGCATGCCCGTGAGCATGTCGGTGTCGATCGGGCCGGGGGCCACCACGTTGGCGGTGATCCCGCGGGGGCCGTACTCACGGGCGATCGACCGGGTGAGGCCGATCAGCCCGGCTTTGGAGGCGGCGTAGTTGGCCTGCCCGGGTGCACCGATGTAAGCGCCCACCGACGAGACGGTGATGATGCGCCCCCAGCGCGCCTTCATCATCTTCGGCACCACCCGCTTGGCCAGGCGCCAGGTGGCGGTGAGGTTGGTGGCGATGACGTCGGCGAAGTCGTTCTCGGACATGCGGACGAGCAGCCCGTCGCGGGTGATGCCGGCGCTGGCGACGAGGACCTCCACGGCGCCGAGCTGCTCCTCCACCTGGGCGACGGCCGCCTCGACCTGAGCGGGATTGGTGACGTCGCACGTGACGGTCAAGAGGCCAGGCTCGTCGACGGGGGTCGACGACGACGTGACCGCCACCCGGTGGCCGGCCGCCGCGAAGGCTCGGGCACAGCCCAGGCCGATGCCCTTGCTGCCGCCGGTGATGAGCACGGTGCGGCTCGGGGTGTCCGTCATCGGGCCCATTCGACCACGGCCGAGGCCCACGACATGCCGGCGCCGAAGCCGATGAGCAGCACCAGGTCGCCAGCCGCCAGCCGACCGGCGTCGGCCGCCTCCGCCAACGCCATCGGGATCGACGCCGCTGAGGTGTTCCCGGTGGAGGCGAGGATGTTGACGGTGCGGTCCTCGCCGATCCCGAGGCGGGCGCAGGCCGAGCTGATGATCCGGGCGTTGGCCTGGTGGGGGACGAACAGCTTCAGGTCCTCCACGCCGAGCCCGGCCTGGGCGAGGGCTCGCCGGGCGGACTCCACCATGATCCGCACGGCCTGGCGGAACACCTCGGGGCCGTCCATCTCGATGGTGCCGCCGATCTCGGCGTGCAGGATGTGGCGGAGCGACCCGTCCGAGCCGAGGTCCCAGCCGAGCACCCGGCCCGGCCCCTCGCCCCGTTCCAGCACGACGGCGCCGGCGCCGTCGCCGAAGAGGATGGCGGTGCTGCGATCCTCCCAGTCGACGATGCGCGACATCGTCTCGGAGCCGATCAGCAGCACCCGCTCCATCCCCGCCCGCAGGAACCCGTCGGCCGCCACCAGCCCGTAGACGAAGCCGGAGCAGGCGGCGTTGAGGTCGACGGCGCCACCCCGAACGGCCAGGGCCTGTTGGATGGCGCTGGCGCTGGCCGGCATGGCTTCGTCCGGCGTCGAGGTGCAGAGCAGCACGAGGTCGATGTCGGCGCCCACCACGCCCGCTCCCTGCATGGCCCGCTGCGCCGCCTCGATCCCGAGGGCCGTGGTGCTGCTGCCCACCCGCCGCTCCCTTATGCCGGTGCGCTCGACGATCCAGGCATCGCTCGTGTCGAGGCTCTCCGCGAGGTCGACGTTGGTGACCACCTTGTCGGGCAGGGCGGTGCCCCAGCCGGTGATGCGGGCGCTGGAGGGGGTCACGTCGACCATTGCACTGAGTCGGGTGCGGCGGTCGGGCAGCTCACGCCACCGTCACGCGCTGCGCAGCCAGGCGACGGGCTGGCTCCGCGTGAGGCGCTCGCCGGTGACGGCCAGCAGGCCCTTGACGGTGCCCCGGAACGGGGAGCGGACCTCATGGCCCGCCACATGCCCGACGAGGCGACCTCGT
Organism: Acidimicrobiales bacterium; assembly: GCA_039927735.1. Lineage (GTDB taxonomy): Bacteria > Actinomycetota > Acidimicrobiia > Acidimicrobiales > VFJN01 > VFJN01. The sequence goes on from JBDSUN010000086.1 coordinate 1,852, forward strand.
TCGATGTGCTGGCCCTCGGCCACGTCGTCGGCAGGGGTGAACACGCCGGCGGCGGGGCTGACGACGAGGCGCTCGGCCGCGAAGAGGTGCTCTCCGTCATGGTGGTCGACGGCGCCCGCCGCGGCGGCCACCTCCACGATCTCGTCGAGGACGGCGGGCTCCGCCGCCGCCCGAGCCGTGGCCCCCGGGGCCGAGCGCGTGGCCATGCCGGTGAGGACGCCACCGGGACCGAGCTCGAGGAAGGTGGTGATGCCGTCAGCGACCATGCGCTCGACGCTCTGTCGCCACCGCACGGGTGAGGTGAGCTGGGTTTCCAACAGGTCGGCCCACTGGTCGGCGTGCTGACGGGGGAGGGCGTCGACGTTGGCGATCACGGGCACCTCCGCGTTGGCGAAGGTGGTGCGGGCGAGGGCCAGGCGGAGCCGCTCGGCAGCCGGCGCCATGAAGGGGGTGTGGAAGGCCCCGCCTACCGGCAGGGGCAGCACCTTGCGGGCGCCGAGCTCCTTGGCGATGGTGCCCGCTTGGGCAATGGCGTCGGCGTCGCCGGCGATGACGACCTGGCCGGCGCCGTTGCTGTTGGCCACCCAGACGTCGCCCGTGGCTCTGGCGCAGGCCGCTTCGACGACGTCGTCGTCGGCACCGAGCACGGCGGCCATGGTCCCGGGACGGGCGTCGGCGGCAGCCTGCATGGCGCCACCCCGCTCGGTCACCAACCGGACGCCGTCCTCCAGCTGCAGCGCGCCCATGGCGGTGAGGGCGCTGTACTCGCCGAGGCTGTGCCCGGCCGCCACGGTGGGCCGCACGCCGAGCTGTCGGACGGCGTCGTGCACCACCAGGCTCAGCACGTAGGTGGACAGCTGGGCGTTCTCGGTGCGGCGCAGCTCGTCGGCGTCGGCGTCGAGCAGGAGGGATGCGACATCCCGCCCGCTTGCCTCCGAGGCGGCGGCCACCAGGGCCCAGGAGGGGTGATCGGCCCAGGGGCGGCCCATGCCGGGCTGCTGGGATCCTTGGCCGGGGAACGTGAAGGCGAGCATCGGGCTTGTGACCGGTCCCGAGAGCCCCACGTTTCACGATCCGCCCAAGTTCCCCCCAGGTAACCCCATGCCCCCTCGTGAAGCCCGAGCGGCGGGGGCTCGGGCGATACGCTCACCCGGGCTCGCCCGGATGGTGGAACGGCATACACGGAGGTCTCAAACACCTCTGCCCGCAAGGGCTTGCGGGTTCGAATCCCGCTCCGGGCACAGCATTGCGTCAGCCAGCCGGACCGCGGTGTTCTCGCAGTCGATGACCCCATCGGGTGGTTCGCCTGGTCAGTCCGGACTGGTCCGTCCGGCACCCACTGCCCGCAGCACCGCCTCCGCGGCATCGTCCTGGCGGAGATGGCTGATCGGGACAGGCAGCGCCACAGACCAGTTCGGCCGCTCCGCATCGGTGGTGCCGGGGACGTTGGGGCGCTCGATCACACCGAGGACATCCTCCAACGTCGCGAGGGCGAAGGCGGCGGGGCTGACGCCGAGGCGTCTGTGGACCTCGACGGTCACCTCGGCGGACGGACGATCCGACACCGGGCCGACGAGGCGCTCCAGGTTGGCCAGCATCTCGGGTGGGCTGTCCTGTCCGCTGCACATGCCGGCGAGGGTGGGCAGGTCGTGGGTGGTCACCACGGCCAGCGCCTCGGTCGGCCAGCTCTCGGGAGGGTCCTCCTCGAACCACACCACACGCGTGGAGAGGATGCCGGTGGCCCGCAGCTCGTCCCGAAAGGCAGGCTCCACGGTGCCGAGGTCCTCGCCGACGACGACTGCGCCGGCACGGGCACTCTCGAGGGCGACGACATCGAGCAGCTCGCGCCCGGCGAAGCGCACGTAGGCACCGTCGGCGGGGGACCCGCCCTCCGGGACCCAGAACAGCCGGCTGAGACCCATGACGTGGTCGATCCGCAGCCCCCCGCCGGCAACGAGGGAGGCGCGCACCAGGTCCGCCAGCGGCCGGTAGCCGACGTCGCGCAGGCGCCACGGCACCCACGGCGGGAGGCCCCAGGTCTGGCCCTCGGGCACGAAGTCGTCCGGCGGAGCCCCGATGCTGAACTCGTTCGCGAGCAGGTCCTGCCAGAGCCAGGCGTCAGCGCCGCCTGGATCGACCCCGACGGCCAGGTCCTGCACGAGACGAGGCCCTACCCGGCGCGCCTTCTCGAGCTGGTCGTCGATGAGCAGCTGGAGCCATGCGTGGAAGGCCACCCGGTCGGCCACACCAGCGGCGGCCTGCGCCACGCCCGGGGCAAGGGGATGACGCAGCTCGGTCGGCCAGGTGCGCCAGGACGAACCGTGCCGCTCGGCCAGTGCGCAGAACCGCGCCCAGCCCTCGAGTGCCTCGCCCTGGGCTGTGCGCCAGGCCGCCATCCGGCTCTCGTTCGCGGGTGAGCGAGCCGACCAGATGCGCTCGAGGGCACGGCGCTGGAGCGCCCAGCACCGGTCACGATCGACCACCGGGTCGTCGAGGAGAGCACGAGCCTGCGCGCCGAGCGCCTGCACCTCCGCCGTGTGCCCGCCGGGCACCTCGTCCACCCGGATGAGCAAGGGGCTGCGCCATCGCCGGCTCGACGGGAAGTAGGGGCTGGGGGCGATGGGGTGCACAGGGGTGGGGGCGTGCAGCGGGCTGAGCGCGAGCAGGTCGCCGCCCAGATCGGCCACCCACTCGGCCACGGCCCGGACATCGGCCAGATCGCCGATGCCCCAGCTCCCCGCCGAGCGGGCCGTCGGCACCTGGGCGGTGACGCCCCAAGACCGAAGGCCGGTCGGGAGGTGGGCGCGCCCGGGGCTGACGATCAGCGTGCTGGCCTGGCCGCCGCCGACGGGATGGAGGCGATGGATGCCAAGGGGTACGTCGGGCGGCAGCCGATCGAGCTGCCCCAGATCGGTGCCATCCTCGAGGTGCAGGCGGCACGGCTCAGGCAGCGCGTCGGTCCCGCCCGGGCGGACGATCCAGGTGGACCGACCGGAGCCCGGATCGCCCATCGCCTCGTGGATGGCCTCGATGGTG
>JBDSUN010000087.1:0-5943 GCA_039927735.1 Acidimicrobiales bacterium
CGGCGGCGCCGGCGGACTCGTTGGCCGCCCGCGCCGCCGCAGGGATCTCGGCGCCGGGGCCGTCGTCCGCGGCGGCGCGCGCGAGCGCGGCGGAGGCGGTGGCCGCGTCGGCGGAGGCGTTGGCCGCCTGACACGCGAGCGCCACCACGCCCGGCGGTTCGGGCGCGTCGACGGGACCGGGGGCGCAGAGCGCCTCGATGTCGGTGACGCGTGGGATCGTGAGGCGTCCGTCGGGAGCGTTGTCGGCGATGGATTGCTCGAGGTCGGAGGCGGCAAGGCGGGCGACCTGGCCGGCGGCCTCCGCAGTGGAGATGGACGCCTCGAGTGCCTCCCGGCCGTTACCAGGGGACACCGCCGCGACCGCGTCGGCGGCGGCGGCCCCGGCCTTGGTGGCGGCCACCGACAGGTCGGAGAGGTGGGACATGACCTTGTCCCGTTACGGGCCCTTCGGGGGGTCGTCGGCGACGCCGACCAGCCGGGCCACCCTCGTCACGCCGCTCTCGATCCGAGGTGCGAGTACAGGCACGACCAGGAAGACGAGCACCGCGGCCACCACGGCCGTCCGGAACGCCTGGCGGAGCGCGGTGCCCGCCTCCGACGTCACCAGGCCGTAGGTGAGGGCGCGGTTGAGCATCGCGAGGACACCGAACACGACGGGCACCACGGCCACGGCCAGCCCGGTCGTGAGGTCGATGGTCGGTGCCGGCCGCAGGTCCACGTCCAGGCCGTGCCCCCAAGCGCGGTAGAGCCACCCGAGCGGGAGGGCGGTCACCCAGATCAGCGCCAGGAGGATGGCCAGCCCGCTGAGCGCCTTGCTCACGATCTCCAGAAGGGCCAGAAACCACTCCTTGGCGCCGTCGGCGAGGTGGGTCGCGAACCGGCGGAGGTGGTCCTCCGCCTTGCCGGTGGGCGGCGCCAGCGGACTCTGCGCGGTGGGGGCGTCGCCCGTCTGCCCGCCGCGGGCCAGGAACTGGTAGCTCGCCGCGATGTACGACCCCCCGGACACCGCGGCGAGGTAGCGGGCCCCGCGGAGCGAGTACTCCGACGGGACGTCCGGCCCGTCCAGCTGCTGGAGGACACCCAAGCCAAAGGTCGCCGAGCGGATGCCGCCGCCGGAGAGGCAGATGCCGTAGCGGTCGCCCTTGGCGTCCCTGCCGAGCACGCCTGCCTTGCCCTCGCTGGCGTTCGGCACGGTCCACACCTCGACGGGACCGGTCGTCGTCTCCCCGGTGAGCGCCGCCGGCTCCGCGACGACAGGCGCTTCGGCGGCCACGGCCGTCTGGTCGGCGCTGGCGACCTTCTCGTAGGCCGAGCGGACCCCGTCGAGCGCCTTGGTGACCCCGGCAGGGGCCGAGGGTGGGCGACGCCGCTTGGGCAGCCACGCAAGGAGGAGCCGGACGAGCATCCAGAGCGTGACGGCGATCGGCAGCACCAGCAGGAGGAACTTCGCCGACGCAGCCGCGAACGTGAGGACGACCCACCGGTAATCAGGGGAGGCGAGGTGGTCGGCGGTCTCGGAGAGGAACCGGTTCTCCACCACGTCACACAGCCCCGCGGCCACTGCGAACCACATCCCCACCCGCGGGAGGGGGCTCACCCGGCCCGTGGGCGACGCCACCTCCACGTGGGCGAGTCCGCGCGGAGCCTGCCCGGCCGCCCGTGAGCAGCACCACGCCAGCGCCACCACATACACGAGGATGAAGGCGTAGTCCCGCAGGATCGAGGAGCGCAGGGCGTCTGCGATGGCGTCCACGTCGACGTTGTGGCAGTCGGCCTTGGCGCCCTCGATCGACTTGAGCCCTCGGACCGTCGGCGTGGCTGGCGTGTCCTCGACGACGCCGCCCGGCGACGTGTCGTCGGGCGCCAGCGCGGGTACCTCCGGCGCCGGCAGAGCGAGCTCGAAGGCCACCACGGTGTCGCAGCCGGCGTCGCGCATCGGCCGGTCGACCCACCCGCCCATGAGGAACACCCCGGCCGCCACCGCGAGCAGCACCAGGAGCTCCCAGATCGCGCCCGGCTCCCGGTGCAGGGACGAGCGGACGGGCCGGTCCCCGGTGCCCTTGCCATCGCCCGCACCACCCGCGGCGACGGGGGCTGCGCCGGACTCGCGCATCCGCTTCCTGTCCGCCATCGCGCCCCCTCCGCCGAACGACCGCCGCGATCGGACCGTACTAGCGGTCAAGGGCCCCTGCCGCCGAATCAATGGGTGAGTCAGTCTTCCACCCGCCCGCCCTGACCAGACCGAGCGGCAGTCATGCCCGAGCCGAGGTCTCGACGTCGGTTGCGATGATCGAACGTCGCGGCGTGCGAGACGGCCGACTGGCGATCAGCGTGGAGCCGAGCGGGTGAAGCCGAGGCGCTGGCCGCAACAGTGATGACACTGGCCTGGAGAGCCCAGCGGGCCTCACCCCTTGAGGCTCGTCATGTGACGGACCGCTCGAGCAGCGTGTTCGAGCGGCGTGCTGGCGGTCGGCCGCTCCTGGCGCTGGCTCCCGCCAGCTGGCCTCCACCATCTCGTAGGTCACCCGGCCGAGGAGCAGGGCGTCGGCCCGGGCCAGGTTCTTCGATCGAGAGCCGGGTGACGGGAAATCGAACCGGTGGGCTCAGCTTGGGAAGCTGACCGGGCGATGGCAGGCCCGGTACTCCGGGCCGGACGGTCAGCCGGTCAGGGCGCCGTCCACGTTCACGACGAAGGGTGACGCCGGTCGGTGGCTCGACGGCATCCGGACGGACATCGACCGAGGCCGATGGATCGACCCCATCGGGGGGCGAGTGCCGCTCAGCACGTTCGCCACGACATGGCTTCGCGATCGACCGCTGCGACCCCGGACTCGGGAGCTCTACGAGGGTTCGCTGCGGCTCCACATCCTTCCGACGTTGCGAGGGATCGAGCTGGCTCGACTCACCCGCCCACGATCCGAGCGTGGTTCGCGGACCTGACTCGTGGGCGCTATCCCGGACTGCCGACCGCGGCCAAGGCCTATCGCTTGCTGCGCACCCTCTGCGGCACTGCTGTGACCGACGGGACAGCACCGCTCTCCGCATCGTTGAGCAGACGCTCGTACTGCGGGACGGCACCCACCTCACGGGTCCTCCCAAGACCGACGCTGGCCTCCGTGTCATCGCCATCCCGGAGTCAGTCATCGACGAGCTCCGCAAGCACCTCGTCACCGTCTCCGATCATCCCGACACGCCCTCGTGTTCGGGCGCCCAGGCGGTCGCCCCTTCCGCCGAGCGACGCTCTACACGGCCTGGCACGCGGCGACGAAGCGCCTGGGCATGGACGGCTTCCACATTCACGACCTCCGCCACACCGGCAACACGCTTGCTGCCGCAACAGGAGCCAGCACCAAGGAGCTGATGGCCAGGATGGGCCACGCCTCCGCCCGAGCGGCTCTCATCTACCAGCACGCCACTAGAGACCGAGACGTCGTGATCGCCGCGGCGCTCGACGGCATGATCCGGGACGTCCTCGATCGTGGGCCCGGAACCCCGTCTGTGTGACTTGGATTCCATCTCTGTAATTCCAAGTTTCACGCGCGAAGGTTGGAATCGAGGCTCTAGAATCCAAGTCATGTCATCGCTAGCGACTTCGCCAGTGGGGACAGTGGTGCCCATCTCGGGCCACGACCCGCGCTTCAACGAGGACTTTGAGGCTGAGGCCTTCATCCCGAACGACCTTCCCGGGTGTGTCGATCTTCCCGGTCCGGTCTGGCTCGCAGTCACCGACGCCATGGCAGAGCTCGGTCGCCTCGACGCGGCCGCCACCCTCATCCCGAACTCGCAGCTCGTCACGCGCATAGCCACGCGGCGGGAAGCGATCGGGACGTCGGCGCTGGAGGGGACCTACGCCAACCTCACCGATCTCTTCGCCGCCGAGGTTCTCCCTGCCGAGCAGGAGGCTGAGGTAGCCCCGAACGTTCGCGAGGTCATGAACTACACCCGCGCCGCCGACAGCGCTTATCAGTGGGTGCACGACCGTCCGATCACCGCTGGCCTCATCTCGAGCATGCAGGCCGAGATCGTTCGCGGCACGGATAGCGACGGCCCAGAGGCCGGTGCCGTCCGGGAGACACAGGTCTTCATCGGCGCCAAGAACAAGCGCGTCGCCGAGGCGCGGTTCATCCCGCCGCCACCGGGTGATCAGCTCAAGATCCTGTACGAGCGCTGGGTGAGTTGGCTGACGGCTACGGAACCTCTCGACGAGATGCAGCTGCTCGTCCGGGTGGCTCTCGCGCACTATCAGTTCGAGACGATCCATCCCTACACCGATGGCAACGGCCGACTCGGCCGCCTCGTCACCGTCCTGCAGCTGCTCCGGGAGGGCGCGCTCCGATCACCCGTGCTGTCCGTGTCTCCCTGGTTGAAGGACCACTCCGACGAGTACCGAGATCACCTGCTCGAGATCAGCCACACGGGCGACTGGGCTCCATGGATCACCTTCTTTGCCCAGGCCGTGGCTGCCGAAGCCCGCGCAGGGCATGACCGCATCATGCGACTCCTCGCGCTGCGGCAGGAGATCGGTGACTCGGTGCGCACCGCGCTCCCTCGAGCGCGACTCGCCGTCGAGATCGCAGACGACCTGATCGCGTTCCCGATCCTGACCGTCGCGGCTGCGCACGGCCGCTATGGCCGAACCAACCAAGCGAATCGCAACGCGATCATGTCGCTTGTCGAACTCGGCCTGCTCGAGCCGTACAGCGCGGCTCGCTACGACCGCATGTATTGGAACCGTCGGGTGTTCCAGGTGATTGACGACTGACGCCAGCGACGGCGCAGGGATGGCACGAAGATGGCACGCCACCAGCGCTGTTCGCTCCCGACAGCGGTCTCAGCGTCGACGCTGACCGGGCTGACCTGGGACTTCGATCTGGAGCGGGTGACGGGAGTCGAACCCGCGTTCTCAGCTTGGGAAGCTGACCTTGACCGTCTGCTCTTCGGCGCCTCGGAGGAGGTGCAGGCTCAGGGTCCGGGTGTCCCGGGCGGCGTCGAGGGCTCGGTGGAGGTCGTCGACCTCGGCGATGCGCTGATCGCCCGCTGTCGTGATGAGGTCGCCGACCTTGAGGCCAGCCTGGTCGGCGGGGCTGTCAGCCTCGACGGTGCGCACCAGGAGGCCGGGCTGATCGGTCAGGCCGACCGAGGCACGGAGCTGGCGGGCCACCTCGGCCGGGGCCAGCCCTACGCCGAGGACGAGGCGCTGCACGGACTCGCCCCGCACCAGTGCGTCCACGCGGGTGCGCAAGGCAGCGTCGGCCGGGAGAGCCAGGTAGAAGCCGTCGGCCAATCGGGCGGTGTTGAGGGCCACGAGGTGTCCGTGCCCGTCCACCACCGGGCTGCCGGACGAGCCGCGTGGCAGCGGGGCAGTGTGCTCGAGGCTGCCAGTGATCTGCCGGCCTCGGGGGCCGCGGAAGGCCCGTTCCACCCCGCTGACCATGCCGAAGGTGACGCGCGCGCCGCCGTCAGCCGTCCGGCCAACGGCGAAGACGACCTCGCCGGCATCGGCGGTCTCCGACGCCCACACCAGCGCCGGTGCGCCGGCGGTGTCCACCTCGAGGACGACGAGGTCGCCGTCGGGATCGACGGCGGTGACGCCGGCCTGCACCGCCCGACCATCTGCGAAGGTGACCTCGGTGGTGCGATCGCGAAGGTTGTGGGCGTTGGTGAGCACGTGGCCCTCCACCACGACGATGCCGCCGCCGCGCCCGGGCGCCCTGCCGATGCGGACGACGGAGGGGCTGGAGGCGGCGAGGGCGGCGTGCGCCGCCTCGCCGAGGGTGGTGGGCTCGATGGCGACCATGCGGGACTCCTCGGGGTAACTTGTGAAGTGCAAGTGACTGTAGAGAGGAGTGGAGCCGATGCCAACCCCCGCCCGCCGAAGCCCGCCGATGACCGCGTTGGACGCGGCCCTGCACCGCGTCGGTGATCGCTGGAGCCTGCTCCTGG
>JBDSUN010000088.1:0-6508 GCA_039927735.1 Acidimicrobiales bacterium
GTCGATCTCGATGCCGGAGTCATCAGCGACGGCCAGCTTCCCACTCGTCGCCGCCAGAGCGCGGGCCTTCAACAGGGCGTTCTCCTCGAAGGTGGCGCCCGTCTCCTCGGCACCGGTGGCCTGCGCCTCCACCACAACGTTTGGGCCAAGGATCTCCTGCAGCTCCGCGACCTTGTGGGCGTTGCCGGTGGCCAGGAGCAGGCGCATCAGCGCGCTCGGGGGGCCGGCGGTTCGCTGAGGGTGCCCTGCTGCAGGGAGAGGATCTGGCCGATGCCCTGTTCGGCCAGGCCAAGGAGGGTGTCCAGCTCCGTCCGGCTGTAGGGCGCACCCTCGGCGGTCCCTTGCACCTCGATGAAGCCTCCCTCGGAGGTCATCACCACGTTCATGTCCACCTCGGCCCGCGAGTCCTCCACGTAGGGCAGGTCGAGCATGGGGGTGCCGTCGATGATGCCGACGGAGATGGCCGCGCAAGCGGAGGTGAGCGGATGGCTGGGGATGCGGCCCTCCTGCACGACGCGGGACAGGGCGTCGTGCAGTGCGACGTAGCCGCCGCAGATGGATGCCGTGCGGGTACCGCCATCGGCCTGGAGGACGTCGCAGTCGACGATCACCTGGCGCTCCCCCAGCGCCTTCATGTCGCACACGGCCCGCAGGGAGCGCCCGATCAGTCGCTGGATCTCCTGCGTGCGGCCCGAGGGCTTGCCGTCCTTCACCTCGCGACGGATGCGCTCGGGGGAGGCGCCGGGGAGCATGGAGTACTCCGCCGTCACCCACCCCTTGCCCTTGCCCTTCATCCAGCGCGGCACGTCCTCGTCGATGGAGGCGGTGCACAGCACCCGGGTGTCCCCGAAGCTGACGAGGCACGACCCGGCCGCCATGGCCGTGAAGTCGCGCTCGAAGCGGATGGGTCGGAGCTCGTCGACGGCGCGACCGTCAGGGCGGGGGGAAGACATGGCCGCATCCTCGCAGGCCGCAACCACCCCCGACGACGGCGAGGCTCACGGGTCCGCCCACGTGACCGGGGCGACGTCGTCGAGCTCGGGTCCGAGGAGGCGGCGGCCGAGCGTGCGGAAGAGACCGACGTCACCAGACGAGAGCCAGCGGTGCGAACCGAGACCAGCGGTCGGGCTGCGAGCGAGCTCGGTGCCGCCAAGGAGACCTCGCACCTCGAAGGCGGTCTCGTCGGCCGAGTCGACCAGCACTACGTCGCGACCCATGACGTCGCTGATCGTCCTGGCGAGGAACGGGTAGTGGGTGCAGCCGAGCAGCAGGGCATCCACCTTCGCCGCGCGCAAAGGTGCGAGCAGCCGCTCGGCCAGGACCATCACGTGGTCGCCGCTCGTCTCGCCCCGCTCCACGAGCTCGACGAACCCTGGACAGGCGGCGCAGGCCAGCACGAGCTCGGGCGCCAGCGAGGCGATGGCGCGCTGGTAGGCCCCGGACCCAACGGTGCCGACTGTGCCGATGACGCCGACCCGCTCGCGCCGGGTGGCCTTGACCAGGCTCCGCACACCCGGCTCGATGACACCGACGACCGGGACGTCCACTCGAGCCTGCAACGCCTCCAGGCCGGAGGCGGCGGCGGTGTTGCAAGCGACGATCACCAGCTTCACGTCGTGCTCCCGAACGAGGTGGTCGGTGATCTGGCCGGCGAACCCGTGCACCTCGTCGAGCGGCCGGGGGCCATACGGGTAGCGCCCTGTGTCCCCGAGGTAGACGAGGTGCTCCGCTGGCATCAGGTCGATCAGGGCTCGCGCCACCGTCAGCCCACCGAAGCCGCTGTCGAACATCCCGATGGGTCGCTCGTCCACCCCGGCGAGGCTACGGCCCTACGATCCGCGCATGGCCGACCTCACGCTCTGGCACAACCCCCGCTGCTCCAAGAGCCGGCAGGCCAAGGAGATCCTGGACGCCGCCAACATGCCCTACGAGGAGCGGCGCTACCTCGAGCGGCCCCCTACGGAGGCGGAGCTCGACGGCGTGCTCCATGCCCTTGCCATGGAGCCGTGGGAGCTAGCGAGGATGGGAGAGGACGTGGCCAAGGAGCTCCACCTTCGGGACGAGCCGCACGACCGGGCCCGATGGATCGAGCTGATGGTGGCCAACCCGGTGCTCATCGAGCGCCCGGTCCTGGTGACGGGAGACGGACGGGCCATCCTGGGCCGACCGCCCGAGGCGATCCAGCCCCTGCTCGGGGCGTGAACCCTCACCCGGCGTCGATCTCGGCGAGCCCGAGGACCGGCGCGATCCGTCCTCCTCCGCGTTGGAGTCGGGCGTCGAGGGTCACCACCGGGCAGTGCAGCCGACGAGCCAGAACCAGGTACTCCGCGTCGTAGGTCTTGGCCCACCCGAGGGATCGAGCCACGTCCAGCGCCTCGACGAGATCGGCCGATCGACCCGAGTACCGAATGGCGGCCTCCAGCAGGCGGGACAGCCCCAGATCCGCAGCCCCCGGCGGCAGCGCACCCCGGTGCTCCTGCTGACGGAGGGCCGCCGCCAGCTCAGAGCGCAGCAGGTGCGGAGCGTGCAGCTCGATGGCCGCCAGCTGCGCGAAGCCGTCGCCAGCGGTGACGAGTGCCGCGGCGGCGCTCGCATCGACCACGAGCTGCGGTGGGATCACCCAGAGTCCCGCACGTCGCGGACAGCCGTGGCCCAGTCGATTCCCACAAAGGCGGGATCGGGTTCGAGCCACTTCGGAAGCGGGAGTCGTCCGGCGTCGGCCACCAGATCAACATCCCGTTCCTCCACCACGTGCTGGGTTCCCACCTTCGTGGCAGGGAGTCGGCCCGAGCGGATCCATCGACGAACCGTCTCCGGGTTGCGGCCAAGGCGGCGGGCGACCTCAGGTACGGTCAGCATGGTTGCATGCTACAACACTGCGGACGGACCTAGAAGTAGATGGTGGCCTTGGCGCGGGCCTCGACCACATCGATGTCGTCGGTCCAGACGCCGGCCGAGAGGTACTTCCAGCCGCCGTCGCACACGATCATCACGATGGTGCCCTCGTCGATCAGCCCGGCCGCCTTCACCGAACCGGCCAGGATCGCCCCGGAGGAGATGCCGGCGAAGATGCCGACGTCGGCGAGTCGGCGAGTCCACTCGATGGACTCCCGGGGGCGCACGATGAGGCGGCGGTCGAGCAGCTCGAAGCCGTCGTTGTCGATGAACACCGGTGGGATGAAGCCCTCGTCGATGTTCTTGAGCCCGTCCACCATCTCCCCGGCCGGCGGCTCGATGGCCCAGAGCTGCACGTCCGGGTTCTGCTCCTTGAGGAAGCGTCCGACGCCCATGAGGGTGCCGGCGGTGCCGAGGCCGGCCACGAAGTGGGTGATCTCGGGGACGTCCCGCCAGATCTCGGGACCGGTGCCCTCGTAGTGGGCCTTGGGGTTGGCGGGGTTGCCGTACTGAAAGGGGAACCACCACTCGGGGTGCTCGGCGGCCAGCGCTTGCGCCACCCGCATGGCGCCGTTGGATCCCTCGGCGCCGGGGTTGCTGATGATCTCCGCGCCCCACGACTCGAGCAGCTGGCGGCGCTCGACCGAGACGTTGTCGGGCAGCACCACCTTCAGGTGGTAGCCCCGCATCCGGGAGATCATGGCGAGGGCGATGCCGGTGTTGCCGGAGGACGACTCCAGGATGACCTGCCCGGACCCAGGCGTGAGGATCCCGTCCTTTTCGGCGTCGAGGATCATCTGCTTGCCGGCCCGGTCCTTCACCGATCCGCCGGGGTTCTGGCCCTCCAGCTTGGCCAGGATCCGCACCGCCGGGTTCGGCGACAGCGACGAGATGTCGACCACCGGCGTGTTGCCGATGAGATCGAGGGCTGATTCGTAGACGGTCACGCAAGGCTCCGAGCTGGAAAGTCGACTGTTCCTGTCGGGATTCTACCGGCCGCTCACGTCGACGGGCTCCTCGGCGACCTTGCCGTCGACGATGCGGTAGCTGCGGGTGACCGGTGCCTCCTGCCGCAGGGACACGATCACGTAGTGCCACGTCGGCACCGGGGCCTGCTCCACGTCCGTGGGCGACGGGTAGGCGTCGGTGTGGGTGTGGGAGTGCACCACCCCATTGATCTCCAGGCCCCGGCCCTCAGCATCGCGGTCGGCCCGGAGGTGGTCCTTCGGGTCGATCGTGTACACCCGGCTCGACTCGGCCGCGTTGCGACACGGGTAGAAGACCGTGGCCTGATCAGTGCCCGGCGGACCGGCGATCAGACCGCACGCCTCGTCGGGCAGGCCGTCGTAGGCATGACCGACGAGCTCGGCCCAGGCCGTGTGGGTCAGGTGCAGCACGGGGGAAGGGTACCGGCCGCCTCGGATCCGTCCCCACCCAACCGGTAGCGTGAGCGCCCCCATGAAGCCCACCGGGACCCGACCCATCGCGAGCAACCGACAAGCTCGTCGCAACTACGAGATCCTCGAGACCATCGAGGCGGGCATCGTGCTGCGCGGCAGCGAGGTCAAGTCGCTCCGGGAGGCCAAGGTGCAGATCACCGACTCCTTCGCCCGCATCGACGCCAACGAGGTGTGGCTCCACCAGCTCCACATCGCTCCGTGGCTCTACTCGCAGTCGCACACCGGTCACGACCCCGACCAGAAGCGCAAGCTGCTGCTGCACCACAACGAGATCATGCGCCTGCGGGCCCGGGTGGACCCGGAGCACCTGTCGCTCATCCCGCTGTCGATCTACTTCAAGGACGGCCGGGCCAAGGTCGAGCTCGGCCTGGCCAAGAGCCGCCGCACCCACGACAAGCGCCAGGTCATCACCGAGCGCGACGCCGCCCGCGACCTGGCCCGCGCAAACCGGGGTGACCGCGGCGATTGAGCCGGTACCCTAGGTCCCCCCGAGCGATCGGGGAGATCCTTGACACCACCCTTTCCAGGGGCTGATCGGTTTCGACGTTGAGACTGCTCGGCGATCCGTGCGACCGGAGTTGCTCAGACTCCTTAAACGGGGCACCAAAACAACTGCCGATGAGCAGTACGCCCTCGCCGCCTAGTTCCGACTAGTAGGTAGAGAGCTCCAGTGACCGGTGACGGCACACGGGGCCTGGCCATCGCAGCCCGGCAACAGAAGCGATGGCGGACCGTAGGGAGAGACCACTGACGGCGGGAAAGACCGCTGGCTTCGAGGAAAGACTCGGCGGCGAGCACCTTCGCGTGCTCCTCCGACCCGGCGGTGCGCCAGCCGAAGTGGCGTGATCTCGGGAATGGTCGTAGCGCGTACGTCGACCGCTTGGCGGACGAGGGTTCGATTCCCTCCAGCTCCACCAAACCAAGTTCACTGGCCTGGGCAACGAAGCCCAGGCCAGAGGTCATTTTCGGCCGACGCGGCGAACCCGCCGATTCGCGTGCGACACGCGAGATCGAGTCAGGACCTCGACCAGACCCCTGTGCAACCGTCTGTCGCATGTGGGTCGAGGCCTGCAGGCGGTACTTCGCGTCGCGTAGTCAGGGCGGTGGATCTTGCGGGCGATGGCTGCTGGTCGACTGCGAGGATGCCGGGGATGCGTCTTCGACGGTTCGTGCATTCGGACGCTGGTCAGCTGTGGGCGTTGAACAACCTGCCGAACGTCGGCGACACCGCCGACCGGACCGTGCCCCTCGACCCGCCCATCCCCCCGGAGCCACCGCCGGCGTTCCCGTACCTCGCTGATGTCGAGCGGCACTTCCTGAACGCAGGTGGCGAGTTCCTGGTCGTCGAGCACGACACTCACCTCGTAGGGATGGGCGGCCTCCGCCCCAACAGCGCCTCAGAGGCCGAGGTGCTCCACATCCGGGTGCACCCTGCCGCGCGCCGGCTGGGCGTCGGTCGGATGCTGATGGACGGGCTCGAGGCCCGAACTCGTGACCTCGGCTTTCGGCAGCTCCACCTCGACACGGCCACGAACCAGCCCGATGCTGTCGCCTTCTACCGAGGGCTCGACTACACGCCTGCCGGTATCGAAGCGAAGCCGGGGTGGACCTGGACGCTGCAGTACTTCACCAAGACGCGCTGATCAGCGGCGATCCACCAGTTGTGAGCTGGCATCCCGAGGCAACCCGGCGCGCAGCGGCGGGGCGGCAGATGCGTGGAAGTCCGTAGCGCCTTCCGCGCAACGTCCCACAACGGGCGATGAGGGACACCCCGTCACGCCGCCAAAGGTGCGCCCCGATCCTGCGTCGGTGGGCGGGCAGGCCGGGGTCGACTCAGGAGCGATAGGTGGCATCCGCAGCCGGGTCGAGCCGATCTATCCGGCGGCGAGCGGTTCGATCTGGTCAAGGGTTCCTGCAAGCCGGTCGCGCACCATCTCGAGTTCGTAGCGGCTCTGCAGGTTCAGCCAGAACCGCTCGCTCGTTCCGAAGTACCGGGCGAGGCGAAGGGCCGTGTCGGCGGTGATGCCGCGCTTGCCGTGCACGATCTCGTTGATCCGCCGCGGTGGTACCCCGATCGCCACGGCGACACGGTGCTGAGCGACGCCCAGCGGCTCGAGGTACTCGAGCTGCAAGATCTCCCCAGGATGGATCGG
>JBDSUN010000089.1:0-13799 GCA_039927735.1 Acidimicrobiales bacterium
CCGGAGCGCGGCGGTGGCGAAGCTGCGCATCCCGTCCTCGAAGGAGACCTCGGCCGTGAACCCGAGCGCGCGCCGGGCCCGCTCCGGGGAGGCGACCACGTGGCGGACGTCGCCGAGCCGGTAGCCACCGACCACCTCCGGCACGAGCCCGCTGCCGGCCGCCAGCGCCACCGCCATGTCCCCGATGGTGTGCGGCTGGCCGCTGGCGACGTTGCAGGCGCCGCGCACCTCCGCTGGAGCGGCGAGCGCCAGGAGGTTGGCCCGGGCGACGTCGTCCACGTGCACGAAGTCGCGCTGCTGACCTCCGTCCTCGAAGACCTTCGGCGCCTCCCCCCGCGCCACGGCGCTGCGGAAGATGCTCGCCACACCGGCGTAGGGGGTGTCCCGCGGCATCCCGGGGCCGTACACGTTGTGGTAGCGGAGCGAGAGCACCGACGTGCCAGCGTGCTCGCGCTCGTAGGCCTCGACCAGGTGCTCCTGGTGGAGCTTGGTGGCGGCGTAGACGTTGCGAGGATCCACTGGGGCCGACTCGTCCACCCGATCCCAGCTGAGATCGCCGCCGCAGATGGGGCACGGCGCCTCGTAGCGCCCGGCCTCGAGGTCCTGGGTCCGGCGCGGACCCGGGCGGACGTCGCCGTGGGCAGCGCAGCGATAGCGACCCTCGCCGTAGACGACCATGCTGCTGGCCAGCACGAGCCGCCCTGCGAAGCCGCGAGCGTGGAGGGCGCCGAGCAGGGAGGCGGTGGCCAGGTCGTTGTGGTGCACGTAGCTGCGCACGTCGGCGAAGTCCACGCCCAGCCCCACCATGGCCGCCTGGTGGCAGACGGCATCGACCCCGGCCACCGCAGCGGCGGCCACCGCCGGATCGGCCAGGTCCGCCCAGCGATGCTCGACGCCGGCCGGGAGGTCGCTCGGCGGACCGGCGTGGGCGGCCGCGTGCAGGACGTCGACCACCACCACCTCGTGGTTCTGCCGGATCAGCTGGTCGACGACGGCCCGGCCAATGAAGCCGGCGCCGCCGGTGACGAGGACCCGCACGGTCAGAGGGCCGGCTCGACGGGGAGCCACACCGTGAAGCAGGCGCCCTGGTCCTCGTTGCGGACGGTGATGCGGCCGCGGTGTGCCTCCACGAAGGAGCGGGCGATGGCCAGACCGAGCCCCGCACCGCCGCCGGGCGACCGAGCCGGATCGCCACGGAAGCCGACCTCGAAGATCCGGGGCAGGGCCTCGGGGGCGACCCCGCCGCCGGTGTCGGCCACGGCCACGTAGGCATCGGGGCCGGTGCGGCCGACCTCGACGACGACGGCGCCGTCGGCCGGGGTGTGGCGCACTGCGTTCTCCAGGATGTTGCGCAGCGCCCGCGCGAGCTCGGGAGCCGACCCGTTGAGGTCGGTGTCGGTCCCGTTGATGCGTCCCTCCAGGCGCACGCCCTTGGACACCGCCACTGGGGTGATGCCGGCGATGGCGTCTGACACGAGGTCGCCGAGCGACAGGCGCTCGAGCTCGAGGCGGATGACGCCGGCCTGGGCCCGGCTCAGCTCGAACAGATCGTCGACGAGGCCGGTGAGGTCGTGCACTTGGTCGCGCAGCGTCCGGTGGTAGCGGGCCACGGTCTCGGGGTCGGTGGCCATGCCATCCTCGAGGGCCTCCGTCAGCGCCCGCATCCCGGCGAGGGGGGTGCGGAGGTCGTGGGAGACCCAGGCCACCAGCTCCCGACGCGACTGCTCGACCAGTCGTTCACGGGTGCGGGCCTCCTCGAGTCGCTGGGACGCGTGGGCCAGCTCACGGGCGAGCAGGGGGAGCTCGCCGCGACCCGAGCGGGGCTCGACGTCGACCGGGAACCCATCCCCGATGCGGCGAGCGACCCCGACCAGCTCGCCAGTGGCCCGAGCCATGCGCTCGCCCGCCACCATCGCCGCCACTGCGCTGGCCGTGCCGCCGGCCAGGAGGAGCACCGCCAGCGCCGAGAGGTCGTGGGACGAGAGGAACATCGCCCGGGCGCCGAGCCAGGCGCCGGCGCCGACGATGGCCACCGTGCCACCGGTCAGCAGGGTCAGCTGCACGACGATGGGCGCGTCCCGGCAGCGCCCGGCCGCCCAGGTCATGACGGCACCGCCAACTGCCGCCGTGCCCACCGCCCAGGCCAGCAACGACACGACGTCCTCGCTGCCCATGGAGACGGAGCGCGCGGCGACCAGCGCGGCCATCAGGCCGACCATCGCCAGCCCGAGCGCCCTCGCCCGGGTTGCGGTCATCCGTCCCACCGGTAGCCCACCCCCCACACCGTCGTCAGCCGAACGGGCGCGGACGGCTCGGCCTCGATCTTCTCCCGCAGCCGACGCACGTGCACGGTGACCGTCGACAGGTCGCCGACGGTGTAGCCCCAGACGTGCTCGAGCAGCTCTTCGCGCCGGAAGGCCACCCGGGGGCGGGCCATCAGGTACATGAGCAGCTCGAGCTCACGAGCGGTCAGGGCGACGGTCCGGCCGGCCAGCGTGACCACGCGGGCGGGCCCGTCGACCCGGAGGTCGCCGGACTCGAGGATGGGCAGGTCGCCACCAGGCACCCGCTGTTCCCGTGTGCGCCGCAGCACGGCCCGCACCCTCGCCACGAGCTCCCGAGGGGAGACCGGCTTGGTCAGGTAGTCGTCGGCACCGAGCTCGAGGCCGACGATCCGGTCCTCCTCCTCGCCCCGAGCGGTGAGCATGATCACCGGCACCGACCTGACCTCCCGCAGCCGCCGACAGACCTCCAGCCCGTCGAGGGACGGGAGCATCAGGTCGAGCACCACGAGGTCAGGTCCCTCGGCCAGCGCCGCCGCCAACCCCCGCTCGCCGTCATCCTCCCAGCGCACGTCGAACCCGTCCTTCTCGAGGTAGGCCACCAGCACCTCGGCCAGGGTCGGGTCGTCCTCCACGATGAGCACGCGGTCAGACCCTCCGGCGGTCACCAGTTCGTCCTGACCGCGAGGGGGATGGCGACCGTTGCCGCCACCTGCAGCCCCAACCAGCGGCGCCGGCCCACCGCGTCGGAGTCGTCAGCCACCAGCGCCCCGGCGGGGAGGAGAAAGACGGCGAAGGGCAGCCAGATGCGCTCCACCTCGCCCTTGGACATGCCGCTGAGATCGGCGATCGCCACCATGGCCAGCGCTGGGCCGAGGACGAGGGCCAGGAGGTGCCGGGTCGGGCGAGCGAGGAACCGCCCGAGGCCGGCCACCGTGGCCGGGCCCAGCAAGAGGGCCAGGCCGGCCAGGTTGGCGAGGAGGAAGTAGCCGTAGGGGCGCACCGACGCCACGCTGTCGAGGTACTCGCCGCGGGTGGTGAGCAGCCCGTCGAGCCACCAGAACCCGGCCCCCGCCGCGAGGGCGAGCACCACGGCTCCGCCGACGACCATCAGCACCAACGGGCGCGCCCGACGGCGGCCGGCGGCCACCGCCAGCGGGAGCAGGCCGATCAGCACCGAGCCGTAGGAAAGCAGAACGGTGAGCCCGAACAGGGCACCGCCCGCCAACGCCAGCCCGTCACCCCTGCGGTCGTGACGCCCGGTGGCCACCACGAAGGCCGCCAGCGCCCAGGCGCCGACGCCGGCGAAGAGGGCATCGGCGGTCGAGGCCACGTAGACCACCACGGGGGCCAGCACGAGGAACGGGAGCGCCCCCCGAGCGGCGGACTCGCCGGCCAGCTCGCGCGTGATGACGGCCACCGCCGGTACCGCCAAGGCCCCGCCGAGGATCACCAGGGTCGCAGCCCACCCGCTCCCTCCTAGGCCCACCTGCGCCATGCCCCACAGGAGGAGCAGGAGTCCGGGCGGATGGCTGCGGATGTGGGTGCCGTAGTCGTTGATGCGGTCGGTGAAGGTGCGCAGGAGCTCGCCCGGGCCGTCGACCAGCCCGACGTCTTGGAGGTAGTGGCCGGGCAGCTCCATGGGCCGGGTGAGTCCGGAGGCTCCGTCGATCAGCGCCACGGAGACGGCGAAGGCGGCCGCCGCCGCTGCGCTCAGGATCAGGACCCTCGACCAAGCCAGCTCGCGACACAGGCGCGGGAGCCGCAGGACCAGGAGGGCGCCCACGGCCAGCGCCGGCACGAGGGGGACCAGGCCGCCGGGGGGGCCCAGCCGGAACCGCCCGATGAGCGGAGGGGCGAAGATGCGCAGCTCGACACCGTCGTCGAGCAGGGCCTGGCCCCATCGGTTGGCGACCACCACGACCACCGCCATCCCCAGCAGCACGGGCAGGATCGCGACCGCTTCTCCCTGCGTTCGGGTCACCGGAAGAACCTACTGGGGCCACTGCGAGGGCTGCGGTCGTGGCAGGGAGTTGTGCGGATCGTAAGCCGCGCCAAGGGTCTGCCCGGCGAGGCGCCGGGTGTACGTTCAGCGCCGTGAGCGACGTGATCGACGTGATCCTCCCCGTGCTCGACGAGGCCGGCGCGCTGCCGAAGGTGCTGGCGTCGATCCCGTCGGGCTACCGGGCCATCGTCGTCGACAACGGCTCTACCGATGGGTCTGGAGCCATCGCCCGGCGGCTCGGCGCGACGGTGGTGGACGAACCACGCCGAGGGTTCGGGGCCGCCTGCGCCGCGGGGCTGGCCGCCGCCCGGTCCGAGGTCGTGTGCTTCATGGACTGCGACGGCAGCCTCGACGGTGAGGACCTTTGGCGGGTGGCCGGGCCCGTGACCCGGGGGGAGGCCGACATGGTCCTCGGCCGCCGGCGGGCTGAGCGGGGCGCCTGGCCCGTGCACGCGGCGCTGGCCAACAGGGCGCTGGCCATGGGCGTTCGACGCCGGACGGGGATGACCCTGCGCGACCTCGGACCGATGCGGGCCGCCCGGCGGACGGCGCTCGACGGGCTGGGCATGGCCGACCTCCGCTTCGGATGGCCCCTGGAGATGGTGCTGCGGGCCTCCCACGCCGGTTGGCGGGTGGACGAGGTAGACGTCCTCTACGCCCCCCGGATAGGCCGCTCGAAGGTGACGGGCACCGTCCGTGGCACCTGGCGGGCCATCCACGACATGCGGCGCGTGGCGCGCGCCCTGCGATGAGGTCCGCACCCCCGTCCCTCACCATCGCCGTGCTGGCCAAGGCCCCCGCCGCCGGGCGCGTCAAGACCCGCCTCTGCCCGCCTTGCTCCCCCGCCCAGGCCGCCTCTCTGGCCGCCGCCGCCCTGGAGGACACCATCGCCCTGGCGAGGGCGACCCCCGCCGAGCGTCACGTGCTGGTGCTCGACGGCGATGCCGCCGACTGGACCGGGCGGGGTCTCGAGGTGGTGGGCCAGCGCGGCGATGGGCTCGACCAGCGCCTGGCAGCCGCCTTCACCGATCTCGGCGGCCCGACCCTGCTCGTCGGCATGGACACCCCGCAGCTCACCCCGGCGGAGCTGACCGACGCCGCCCGCCGCCTCACGAGCAGCGGCGACGACGTGGTCGGCCCCGCCCTCGACGGCGGCTTCTGGGCCATCGGCCTGCAGGACCCTCAGCCGGAGGACTTCCTCGGCGTGCCGATGAGCCAGGCGACCACGGGCGCTGCCCAGGTCGCGCGGCTGAAGGCGCGGGGCCGGCGAGTCCGGCTCCTCGACGTGCACCGGGACGTCGACGACTGGGACGACGCCCTCGCCGTCGCCGCCCTGGCCCCCACCACTTGCTTCGCCGGGGCCATGGCCACCGTGGTCGCGGCGCTCGAGCGCCAGGGCGCGGCCTGATGGAGCTTCAGACGTCCCTCGGGACCAGCATCGCCGGGGGCCGGCGCCCGCGTCCGAGCGACGATGCGCTATTCGGGTGACCGCTCGCATCCTCACGAGAGCCCTCGGATCGAGCGTGGTCAGGCACAGCGGATGCCGAGCGAGGAGCTCGGGCCGCTGGGCTGGCCAAGCAGCAGTGCGAGAAGTGCGTTGGCCGGCACCGAGAGCGGGAGCACGGTGCGCGTCACGAGCAGGTCGATGTCGAGCACGCCGTCCAGGACGGTGGGGCCAAAGCTTCCCCAAAAGGCGCCATCGGCCGTGACGGTGAGCTCGCTGGGGATGTCCTGGGCCCCGGCCTGCAGCCCCAATCCCAGCTCGTCGGCACGGCCCCGACGGACGATCGGGCGGATGACGTGGTGGTCGCGCGTCACCCCCATCCCCACGACCAGGTCCTTCAGGGGATCGAGGGCTGGGTCGTCGAGCGGACCGGCGGTGGTCGTGGCGATGCGGACCTCGATGCCGAGCTCGATGAGGCGCGGCACCGC
Organism: Acidimicrobiales bacterium; assembly: GCA_039927735.1. Taxonomy (GTDB): domain Bacteria; phylum Actinomycetota; class Acidimicrobiia; order Acidimicrobiales; family VFJN01; genus VFJN01. The sequence continues at coordinate 6,220 of JBDSUN010000089.1, forward strand.
ATCGACCACCTTCTCGAAGTTCCCAGGGCCTCGTGCCTCGTCGTTGCGGTCGGGCAGGTGAGAGTCGAGCGAGATCTGCAGCGCTACGTCGACGTCGGCGAGCGGGGCCAGCCGGTTCAGGCGGTCGCCGACGAACAACGTGCCGTTCGTGTTCACCACCACTGGGAGGCTCGCCGCCATCTCCACCACGGTCGGGGTGAGCCACGGCAGCAGGAAAGGCTCTCCACCCGTGACGCCGAGGTCGGTGAAGCCCAGCTCGGCCGCCTGCTCGGCGACGGCGGTCATCAGCTCAGGGGTGAGCATCCGCCGCTCGCTTTGCGGTGATGACTCCGTGAGGCAGTAACCGCATGCGAGGTTGCAGTTGTAGTTGGAGTAGAGCCACACGCGTCCTGGGAGCACGCCGCTCCGGACGGCATCAGCGATGGTGCTGGCAGGAGCTTCGTCGTCGGTCAATCGAATCCCTCCGCGGTGAGTCGGTCGACCACGCTCGCTGCGCTCGGCAGCTCGAACCCGGTGGCGAATCGGTTGAGGAGCAGGGTGGCGCCGATGGTGACGGCCAGCTCGACCAGGATGTGCTCAGGCCAGAAGGCGCGAGCGCTCTCCCACACCAGCTCGGTGACTGGGCCAGGTCGTGCCATCGCTTCGATCCAGGTCGCCAGCGCCTGCTCCGAGGCCTCCTCGAAGGCCTCGGCGATGGGCAGCTCGCCGCGCAGGCCCCGAACCTCATCGGCGCTCAGGCCGGCGTCGAGCGACACCACCGTGTGGGCCTGCACGCAGTAGCGACAGCCCTGCACCGAGGACGCCAGCAGGATGGCCATCTCCTTGTGGCGCGCCGACGAGGCCCCGGGGCCAAGGGCTGCCCCGATGAAGGCTGCGGTGGGGGCCACCAGCTCCGGAACCTGCGCCAGCGCGGCAACGACAGGACCCGGGTCGCCACCCTCGAAGTAGGCCTTGCTCGACAACGGCGCGGTGTCGACGTCCAGCAGCTGTACTCGGCTCATGTCATGACTCTGGCCCACTTCGGCGCTTCGGTGCACCTGCGACACCCGATGTTCGTGGATCGTAAGGACTTCACTGGTGCATCCGCCCGTGCGAGCGCCATAGTTGCCCAATGATCGACCTCGCGTCGCATTGGGCGACGACCTGGGCTGATCGCGATCCCAGTGAGACGAGCTGGTTCCAGGAGACTCCCGAACCCTGCTCGAGCGAGGTGCGCGCCTTGGCGCCTCCGGGCGCTCGTATCGCAGCCGTCGGCGTCGGCGCGTCGCACCTCATCGCCGATCTCCTCGACCGGGGCTACGGTCCGCTCGAGGCGATCGACATCTCCTCCACTGCCCTCGAGCGGCTCCGGGGCTCGCTCGGGGCTGCGGCCGCGAGGGTGATCATCCGGTGCGAGGACGTGCGCTCGATCCGCTTCGACCACCCTGTCGACCTCTGGCACGACCGGGCCACCTTCCACTTCCTCGTCGATCCGGACCACCAGCGAGCCTACGTCGAGTCCTGCGCGCTGGCCGTGCGCCCCGGCGGCCACGCTGTGCTGGCCACGTTCGCGCTCGACGGCCCTTCGGAGTGCTCCGGGCTGCCGATCGTTCGCTACAGCGGCGACACGCTTGCGGCGGCGTTCCAAGAGGACTTCCGGCTGGTGCGCTCCTACCCGCACGACCACCGAACGCCCTGGGGGTCGGTGCAGCGCTTCACCTATGCGGTCTTGCAACGACTGGGCGCACCCGACATCGCTTAACAGATGAGAAAGACGGCTCCGTGGCCTTGACGCCTCCACCCGCGACCGTCCACCGTGTCGACTCCATGCGAACCCTCCGGACTCGACCCCGCCCTCGACGGTTGCTCCCAGAGGCGATCCTGCTGGCGACGCTCCTCCTGGCTGCTGCCTGCGGATCAGACGACAGCGCTGCCGACGACCCTCCCTCCGACCGGGGCACCCTGCGAATCGGTGCGATCCCCGATCAGGACCCTGAGATCCTGGCGCGCAACTTCGGGCTCGTGGCCGACTACCTTTCGGCGGCGCTCGACGTCGATGTGGAGTTCGTGCCGGTCGTCGACTACCCCGCTGCCGTGACCCTGTTCAGCGCAGGTGATCTGGATCTGGTCTGGTTCGGTGGCCTCACCGGTGTCCAGGCTCGTCTCGAGACACCAGGCGCGGAGGTGATCGCCGAGCGCGACATCGATCAGACCTTCCGTTCCGTGTTCATCGCCAACGCGGCGTCCGGGATCGAGCCCGTAGACGACGTCGAGGCCCTCGACGTCGTCGCCGGCCGGCGGTTCACGTTCGGGAGCGAGTCGTCGACGTCGGGCCGATTGATGCCGCAGTACTTCCTCGCGCAGGCCGGCGTCACCGATGAGTCGTTCGCAGGTGCTCCGGGGTTCTCGGGATCACACGACAAGACCATCGAGCTCGTTGAGGCCGGGACGTTCGAGGCCGGCGTGCTGAACGAGCAGGTGTGGCTGGCGCGCCTGGAGGACGGCAGCGTCGACGAGGCGAAGGTGGAGGTGATCTTCCAGTCCCCCACCTACCACGACTACCACTGGATCCTGCAGCCTGACGCCGCCGCACGGCTCGGCGACGGCTTCGCCGACAAGGTGCGCCGGGCGCTCACCGAGCTGTCGACCGACGACCCGGAGGAGGCTGCGATCCTGGAGCTGTTCGGCGCCGAGGCCTTCGTCCCCGCCTCCCCCGACAACTACACCGAGATCGAGCAGATCGGCCGCGACCTCGGCCTCATCACCGGCTAGCACCCGTGACCGTGGCTGAGCCGTGCCTGGCCCTCGATGGGGTGAGCCTTCGCTTCGGTTCGTCGACCGCACTCGACGGCGTGTCGCTCGAGGTTGCGCAAAGCGAGCGCGTGGCGCTGTTGGGGCCCAGCGGCGCCGGAAAGTCGAGCCTGCTGTCGCTGGTCAACACCTCTCGGCCTCCCTCCGCTGGCTCGGTCCGGCTCTTCGGGGCGCTACTCGACGACCTGACCCCGAAGGAGCTGCGGCTGGTCCGGCGACGGCTCGCAGTCGTCCACCAGCTCCCTGTCCTTCCGGGCTCCCTCCGCGTCGTGCACAACGTCAACGCTGGTCGCCTTGCTCACTGGTCGACCTGGCGGTCGATCACCTCGCTCGCCAGACCCCGCGGAGTCCAGGATGCTCGCAACGCCCTCGACCAGCTCGGCGTCGGCGACAAGCTGTGGAGTCGAACTGACGAGCTCTCCGGCGGCGAACGTCAGCGCGTGGCACTGGCTCGCCTCGCCTTGCAGCCCGCAGACCTCATCGTGGCCGACGAGCCGGTCGCCAGCCTCGACCCCGCCCGGGCAAATCGGGTGCTAGCAACCCTGGGCTCGACCACCAGTGCCACGTCTCCCGGTCAGTCGCCTGCTGTCCTGGTCAGCCTCCACGACGTCGACCTTGCGCGTCGACACTTCGATCGCGTGATCGGCCTGCGGCACGGCCGAATTCACTTCGATGCTCGAGCCGAGGACATCTCGGCCGCGATGGTCGAAGACCTGTACGACTTGACGATCCAGTCATGACCGTCCTCGAGCGGGATGGTACGCGCGGCCTCCTCCACGACCAGGTCTTCGAGGCTCCACCGGCGCGCCAACGTGCCCTGCCGCCCGGAGCCAGCCTCCGGGCTCGCCGCGTCTGGTTCGCGGTGCTGGGACTTCTCGGGATCTGGTCTCTGGTCGGAGCGACGCGAACGGGCGAGGCACTCGTCAACCCGGGCGGGTGGACCATCGTCCGCCAGCTGATCGGCGCCGCCACACGCCCCGAGCGCTCCACCGAGTTCCTCACGTCGGTGCTCGCCGCCACGGGGACCACGATCGCCTACGCCACCGTCGGCACCGCGGTTGCGCTGGCGATCGGGACGGCCGGAGGCGTGATCACCAGTCGGGTGCTCTGGGCACCAGATCCCCTCCGGGCCGCACGGCGGCCGACGTCGGCTGGCCACCGGGCACTGAGGGCCAGCGCCACCACCGCTCGCGGTGTGCACGAGGCCGTCTGGGCGCTCGTGTTGCTCTCGGTCCTCGGCCGAGACCCGTGGGTGGCGGTGCTGGCGATCGGCCTGCCCTTCGGCGCCGTGACGGCGAAGGTGCTCGCCGATCTGCTCGACGAGGCCGACCAGAGCCCGGTGGTCGCGCTGCGGGCCTCGGGTGCGGGCCGGTGCGCCGCGCTGTGCTACGGCCTGGGGCCCTCGGTCGTTCCCGACCTGGTCTCCTATGCCTGCTACCGCTTCGAGTGCGCCCTGCGCGCCTCGGTCGTGCTGGGGGCAATCGGCGCCGGCGGCATCGGGTTCGAGCTCCTACAAAGCTTCCAGAGCCTGCGCTACGAAGAGATCTGGACGCTCGTCTATGTGCTGTGCGCGCTCGCGCTGGTGGTCGATCGGGGGAGCATCTTCCTGCGCCGCGGCACAGCGGACCGAGCACTTCCCCTGCTCGGCGCTTCCCTCACCGCGACCGCCATGGCTGCCTGGCACCTCGACCTTCGGCTCGACACCTTCTTCGACGGCCGAGCCCGACGCCTGCTCGGGGATCTCGTCTCCGATTCGCTCCCGCTCGCCCTCCCCGCCGGCGGCTGGCGCACCCTGGCCCAGGCCATGGTAGATACGGTGCAGATGTCGTTGGTCGCGATGATCGTCGCCACCGCGATCTCGGGACCGCTGGCATTCGTGGCCGCACGACCCAGATCGGGCGGCGGGCTGGCCCGAGCGGGCAGCATCGCGGCGCGGGGGCTGCTCCTCTTCGTGCGCTCGACTCCGCCGATCATCTGGGCCTTCGTCGTCCTCCTCGTGGTGTTCCCTGGGCCCCTGCCTGGCGGGTTGGCGCTCGGGCTCTACACCGCAGGCGTGCTGGGTCGGCTCCACGCCGAGGTGATCGAGAACGCCGATCCGGCGGCCTCCCAGGCGCTACGAGCGTCGGGCGCCCATGCCCTTGCGGGCTTTGCCTACGGCACGTTTCCGACCGTCGCCCCGCGCCTGTTCGCCCTGACGATGTACCGGTGGGAGGTGGTGCTCCGAGAGACCGTGATCGTGGGGCTCGTCGGGGCTGGAGGCCTCGGACGACTCCTCGCCCAGCAGAACGCTGCACGGGACGAGGCCGCCATGCTCACCACGATCCTCGCCCTCATCATCGCGGCCTTCGTCGTCGACTTCCTCAGCAGCAGGACACGGGCGACGATTCGCTGACGGCGCCTACGGGATGGGTTCCCGCTCCTCGTCGCGCGGCGTGAGCTCCAACGTCAGCAACCCGACCAGCACCATCAGCATCAGCGTGATGTTCCCGCCGCGGGCCCCCAGCACCTGGTCGTTGGCGCTCAGATCGACGTTGATGGCGACGGCGAGGAGAGCCGAGCCGACCATCGCCACCCGACGCGCGGCGGAGAGTCCGGCGGCGACTCCCCAGACCGCAAGGAGGCCGATGAGCAGGGTCAGGACTGCGAGCAGGCGGTTGAAGGCGAAGTGCTTGGCCCAGAAGTAGTCGTCTCGATACGGCAGCACGAGCTCACCAGGGCTCTCCGTCCAACCGAGGTTGCGACTCAACCCGAGGCCGAGAAGGGCCACGAAGACAACCGAGCCGCCGATGAGCAGGCCGGCCCGGCGAGCCGCGGCCTCGCTCATGACGCACGCACCAGCGCACGTGCGAGCCAGTGCCGGCTCCGGCGCCATCCGGGGCGCGCGACACCGTCTAGCCCACCAACGCGTCCAGCGGCGGTGGCGAACACGACCAGGTGGCCCCCGATCATCATCCAGTACGCCCAGCCCCACTCATCCGGGGTGTTGGCGACGGAGAGGAGGATGCCGGCGGAGAGCGCCGCACCGACGAGGGCCCAGAAGCGGGTGGCCAAGCCGAGCACCAGGAACGTCGCAAGGAGGATCTCCGTGATCCACGTTGCCCACGCGAACATCGTCCAGTTGGGCAGCACGAGCGTGTCGACGAGCCACGCATAGGGCGCGAACACCTCATTGCTCACGGCTCCTTTCACGAAGTCGTAGAAGAACCCGCTCGACTGGTCGAAGGGCACCGCCGGACTCTTCCAGCCCACCCCCTGAAGCCACAGCAAGCCGAACAGGATGCGGAAGCCGGCGATTGCCCCTCGGCTCACGCTCCCGCCCACGGGCTCGACGGGCTCGAACGCCGCCCACCGGCCTTCTGCAGGCGATCCTCGGTCGATCACGTCGCTCACGACGGGCGCTCCCCTCTAACCGAAGTGACGGCCTCGCCACTTCGGGATGTCGTCGGTCTACACGACCCGTAGCCCCTCGGTGCGGTCACCACCCCAGCAAGAGGCACGCTGGCTCAAGTCGGATCGACCCGAGGTCGCGCTCTAGTCGGCGCTCCAGTTCGCGCTGCTAAGCACTCCGCTGGTTGAGGTCGATGTGACGGTCGAGCTGGTAGTCGTTGCGGAGGGCGAGGACCTCGTTGCTCTGGGCGAAGGGGCGGCCCGCTGAGCACGACTTCGTCGTTGCCGAGGTAGCACTCGTCCCCAGAGCAGGTGGCGGGCTCGGCGGATGAGGCCGCCGACATCTGCGAGGCGGGCGGCGACCATCAGGACGTCCTCGCCGTCGACTCCAGCCCATCGACTACGCCCCGTCGATCGCGGCCGTGGTGGCGGCGACCTGGCTGAGCGCCGGCATCGTCGCCGTCGTCAGACGACCGCGCTGACGGCCCGCAGCACCACCTCCCGCAGGCGGGGCAGGTGGCGGGCGAACTCGGCGAAGGCCGCCTCCTGCGTGACGGGGGCCACGTCCGGGCGATCGTCGAGGCCGGCATCGTGGTCGGTGACCAGACCGATGGCGGCATAGGCGATGCCCAGCTCCCGAGCCAGGACCGCCTCGGGGTACTGGGTCATGTTGATGAGGCTGGCCCCCATCGAGCCGTACCAGCGCGACTCGGCGCGCGTCGCAAAGCGGGGGCCCTCGATCACCACCACCGTCCCGCCATCCACCGCCTCGGGCGCGGCATCGAGCAGGGCCTGGCGGGCACCGGCGTCGTAGGGGTCGGCGAAGGAGGCGTGGGCGGGACCGTCGTCGAAGCGATCGACGTAGGTGTCGGCGCGCGCCCGGGTGCGGTCGATGAGCTGGTCGGGCACCACCATCGTCCCGGGTCCGAGCTCCGCCCGCAGTGACCCGCAGGCGAAGGTGGCGAAGACGGTGCGCACCCCGAGGTCATGCAGGGCCCGCAGGTTCCCCCGGTAGTCGACCGCATGGGGCGGCAGCACGTGTCCGGGGCCGTGCCGGTTGAGGAACGCCGCCCGCCCGCCATCCACCTCGCAGACCGTGATCCCGCCGAGGACCTCGACGACGGGAGCCAGCTCGTAGATCCCCGAACCGCCGATGACGCCCACCTCGATGACTTGCCCCATGAGACCATCCTGTCAGCCATCACCCACGTCAATGACCCGTCGCGTCGCGTCAGCTCTCCGGTCAGTCCCGGTGTCTCACGATGTTGAGGATGTTGCCGTCCGGGGCTCGGACGAAGAACCGCCGCACTCCCCAGGGCTCGGTCGTGATCGGGTACACGATCTCGTAGCCGAGTCGCTGGGCGTCTTCGTAGGCGCCGTCGACGTCATCGGTGAGCACGGAG
>JBDSUN010000090.1:0-2994 GCA_039927735.1 Acidimicrobiales bacterium
GACGACGCACCTCCGGCAGGAGCAGATCAGCGTCGGCGACCAGCCCGCCACCGATCACGATCACCTCCGGATCGAGGATGTTGGCCAGGTTGGCCAGCCCGAGTGCGATCCAGTGGGCGAAGGCTCCGAGCACGGCCAGCGACGCCGCATCCCCCGCCCGAGCGCTGGCAGTGACGTGCTCGCCGCGCACGGCCTCGGGGTCGCCGCCGGCCAAGACCACCGCCGCGTCGAGCTGGCCACCTTCCGCGGCGTCACGCGCCAGTCGGCCCAGGCCGGTGCCCGATGCGAAGCGCTCCCAGCAGCCCCGCTTGCCGCACGGGCAGGGCGGGCCGTTGGGGTCCACGATCATGTGGCCGGGCTCACCGGCGAAGCCGTTGGCGCCCTGGAGCAGACGCCCCCCGGTGATGATGCCGGCCCCGATCCCCGTCCCGAGGGTCACGACCAGCGCTTCGCCCTCTCCGGTCGCCGCCCCCGCAGTCTGCTCGGCCAGTGCGTGGCAGTTGGCGTCGTTGTCCACGCAGGTGGGCAGGCCCGAGCGCTCGTGGAGCAGTCGAGCGAGGGGAACGTCGTGGAGCCGGCGGAGGTGGGGACCCATGTGGAGCGTGCCCGCCCGGTCGACCAGGCCCGGCACGCCCACGCCGATCATGTCCGGGGCCGGCCCGAGGGAAGCGGCCAGCTCCCACAGTGTGTCGACCAGGCCCGCGCCCCCGTCGGGAGTCGGGACACGGTCCTCAGCCAGCACCGTCGATGGCTCCGCGGTGTCCACGGCCACGCCGAGCACCTTGGTGCCACCGACGTCGAGCCCTACGGAGATCACGTCGTCAGTATCGCAGCAGGGCCCCGATGCGACCCAGGACGTCGAGGTCGGCGTCGCTGACGCAGATCGTCACCGGCACCCCTTGGGTGAGTGCCTCCTCGATGGCATCCTCGACGACGTTGCCCACCCGCTCCATGGCGTCGCCGGTGTCCGGGTGCTTGGGACCGACGATGGCCAGGGTCCCCGTCGCGGGAGAGCGCCACCCTTCCTGGGCGAACCCCTTGGACACCACCAGGCGCTCGACGCGGTGCTGCGCCAGCGCCGCCAACGTGTCGGCCAGCCCGGCGACACCGCGACGGCCGGTGGCGGCGGCCTCCTTGAGCTTGGCGACGAGGGCCGCCTCGCGGGCTCGCTCCACCTCCGCCTCGACGACCTCGGCGGCCGCCAGCACATCCGCGACCGCCGCGCCCACCGCCACGGGGACACGCCCGCGGAGCCGTTCCTGGAGGTAGGGGTGCAGGTCTCCCTCGAGCTCGCCGGCGATGGCGTCTGAGGCGCCGATGGCCAGGTGGTGGAAGCCCGACGCCTTCCACAGGTCAAAGGCCGCCTGGGCGGCGTGCCGCAGGTGCTGGTGGGCCAGCTCCTGACGATGAGGATCGGGCGTGCCTCGCTCGCGATCGCCGCGGGTGTCGTAGGCGCGCGGGAGCTCGTCGAGCAGCTCTGAGCGATCGACCAGCTGGCCGAGCTCGAACACGTAGAGCTGGGCTCGCTGCTTGTCGGCCAGCAGCACGCCGATCGGCTCGTGCTCCTGGACCATCGACTCCAGCTGCCCGACGGCGGGCGCATGGTTGATCACCAGGCACGACCGCACCGGCTTCGGCAGCTCGACCACCCGCCACAGACCCTGCGCGGCGCAGGCGAAGATGGCCAGGCCGCGAGTGGCGCTGCGGTCGAGGCCGCCCTTCACGAACGCCTCGATCCGGTGCAGGTCATCGTGCACCGATTGATGGCCGTTGGCCCGTTGCCGTGCGTCCCGCAGCAGACCGTCCAGCTCGTGCTCGACGTCCTGGTGGCGCACCAGGCGCCGACCATCGACGTCGAGGTAGCACGAGGTGATCGGGGCGTCCTCCCCCCTCATCCCAGCGAGCTCCCGGATGGCGGCTTCGGTGATGACGGCCACAGCACCTCCAGATCGCTTCGGGACTGACGACCCTACGCCTAGATCTCCAACCGTGCTCGGCGGCGACGGGTCAGATCGGCTGCGGACTCACCACTGCGGCGCGGTCGGGCCCGGCCAGCTCCACCCACGCTTGGCTGCGCGGGTCGTCGCTGACAACGATGATCTGCACGGCCTCGCTCATCCGTTCCAGCCGGCCGAGGACGCGCCCCAGATCGTCCTCGTCGAGGCCGCCGAGGGCATCGTCGAGCACGAGCGGAAGCGAGCCCGCCAGCGACGCCGACCGCTGGGCGGCCAACCGGGCCAACAGGTACCACTCGATCTCCTCGGCCACCGAGAGGTCCTCATCGATGGCGCCGGGGGCACGTCGCAGCGCTTCACACGCCGAGGCGGCCTCCTGTCGTTGGACCTCGGCTGCTTGCAGGGCCTGAGCCGCCCGCTCGGCCACCGCCTCGGTCGAGGCCGCTACTGCTTCGGCCTGCGCCGTCGCCGCGATCGATGCCTCGATCGGCGGAGCTCCGTCTGCGTTCGACGAGGAGCGCAACCGCTCCTCGCACGCCGACTCGTCGTGCCGGGCCTGGTTCAGCTGCTCATCGAGTCGCCGGAGCTCGTCGAGCAGGCCCTCGGCGTGACCGACCGCCCCGGCGACAGCTTCCCCGGCTCCTGCAGCGGCGTCGGCGGCCAGTCGCTCCTCCTCGGTCGCGGCCGCCAGCTCGTCCGAGAGCGATCGCATGGTTCGCTCCGCCTTCTCATGGGCTCGGCGGCGCTCCTCGGCCTGGCGGGCCCAGCGGGTGGCCTCGGCCAGGCGCGCCGCCCGCGCCGCCTCGGACGGAACTGGGTCCGGGACAGCGGCGAGCGACTCGGCGGCCTCGAGGTCCGCCTGGGCGTCGTCGCGCTCCTCGCGCAGGCCACCCAGCTCGTGACGAATCTGGGCTTCCCGCTCGACCGCAGCGGCCGCCTCGGCCAGCCACGCCTCGCCGATCAGCAGGAGGTCGTCGTGGTCGAGGGCCTCGTCACCGAGGCCCACACCCACGGACTCGAGAGCCTGGCGCAGACCGTC
>JBDSUN010000091.1:0-7566 GCA_039927735.1 Acidimicrobiales bacterium
CGATGCCTACGGCCATGGCGGCCACGGCGGGCCGGGTGGACTCGAAGGTGGCCATGGCTGGCTGCTTCTCCCCGGTGTGGGCCACCTCGTGGGCCCGGGCCAGCTTGGCGTCGAGCTTCTCCTTGCCACCGAGCAGGCACGAACCGGGCACCCGCACGTCGTCGAGGACGACCTCGGCGGTGTGAGAGGCGCGAATGCCGTGCTTCTTGTACTTCTGGCCCTGGGACAGGCCCTTGGTGTCGGGCGGCACGATGAAGCTGGCCTGGCCCCGGCCCTTGAGCTCGGGGTCGACCGCCGCCACCACGACGTGGATGTTGGCGATGCCGCCGTTTGTGATCCACGCCTTGGTGCCGTTGAGCACCCACTCGTCGTTTGCCTCGTCGTAGACGGCCCGGGTGCGCAGCGAGCTCACGTCGGAGCCGGCGTCGGGCTCGGACACGCAGAAGGCGCCCAGCTTCACATCGTCAGCGTCGCCGTAGCACTGGGGCACCCACTCCATGACCTGCTCGGGGGTCCCCGTGCCGGCGATCCCGGCCGCCGCCAACCCGGAGCCGAAGATCGACAGCGCAATGCCGGCGTCGCCCCAGAACAGCTCCTCCATCGTCACCGGGAGGGTGAGCCCGGTGGGGTCGCCCATGAGGGCGTTGGCCATGAAGTCCATCCCGTAGAGGCCGATCTTGGCCGCCTCCTGAATGATCGGCCACGGGGTCTCCTCCCGCTCGTCCCACTCCTCGCCCGCCGGGCGGACGACGGTGTCGGCGAACTCGTGGACCCAGCTCTGGAGCTGCTTCTGGTCCTCGTTGAGCTGGAGGGAGAACTCGGCCATGGGAGCACCTCGGGGGAAGACGGATGACGAAGTTACCGCTCGGTAACCAACTGGGACGATAGCGACATCGATCGTGCGTCAGCCAGATCGTCGGCAGGAGCTGTCCTGGCCGGCGGGCAAGCGGCCCTCAGGGCTGACGACGGCGCCAGATGGTGCTCTCGGGCCCATCAACGAGATCGATGCCCTCGGCGGCCAGCTCGTCGCGGATGCGGTCGGAGGTGGCGAAGTCTTTGGCTGCCCGGGCCGCTTGGCGCCCGGCGACCAACCCGTCGATCCGCTCGTCGGTGCCACTGTCGTCGACGCCCGGCACCTCGGCGTCGACCAGGCCGAAGCCCAGCGCCCGATCGGCGTCGACCAGGAAAGCCCAGCGGTCGGCCGAGGTCAGGTCGCCGGCCTTCAGCGCGTCCCAGACCGCAGCCAGTGCCTGAGGGGCGTTGAGGTCGTCGGCCAGGGCCGCCCAGAAGCGCCGAACGTGGGGGTCGACGCGTTCGGCGTTGGGCGCTCCACCGGCGTCCCGGGCCGCGACAGCGTGGCCGACGAGCCGACGGAGGGCGGTGCCGGCCGCCTCCACCGCCTCGAAGGTGAAGGTCTGCTGCTGGCGGTAGTGGGCCTGGAAGAAGAAGTAGCGGAAGGCCAGCGGTTCGATCCCGCGCTCTACCAGCGAGTCGACCACCAGGACGTGGCCGGCGGACTTGGAGATCTTCTCGCCCTTGAGGTCCAGGAACTCGTTGTGCAGCCAGGTGCCCACCCAGGGGTGGACGTCGAGCACGCACTCGCTCTGGGCCACCTCGTTGGTGTGGTGGATGCGGACGTGGTCGATGCCGCCGGTGTGGATGTCGAACCGCTCGCCCAGGTACTTGGTGGCCATGGCCGAGCACTCGATGTGCCAGCCCGGAAACCCGCGACCCCACGGCGAGTCCCACTCCTGCTGGCGCACCACCCCGGGCGCAGTGAGCTTCCAGAGGGCGAAGTCCGCCGGGTGCCGCTTGGCTTCCAGGTGCTCGACCCGCCCGCTCGTCTCCATCGACTCGAGGTCGAGGTGGGCGAACTCGGCGTACCGGGGGAAGGTGGCCACGTCGAAGTAGACGCCGTCGTCGGTGACGTAGGTGTGGCCCTTGGCCTCGAGGGCGCGCACCATGGCGATCTGCTCGTCGATGTGATCCGACGCTCGCGGCAGGAGGTCGGGCTCCAGGCAACCGAGCCGGCGCCGGTCCGTCGTCCACTGCTCCGTGTAGTGGGCGGCGATCTCGGCCGCCGTCTTCCCGCTGGCCTCGGCGGCCAGCTCCATCTTGTCGTCGGTGTCATCGCGGTCGGCCACCAGGTGCCCGACGTCGGTGATGTTGGTGACGTAGGTGACGTCGTAGCCGGCCGCCAGCAGCACTCGTCGGAGGAGGTCCGGGTAGAGCTGGGGGCGCATGTTTCCGAGGTGCTGGAGCGCGTAGACGGTGGGTCCGCACGTGTAGATCCCCACCGACGGTGGGGCCAGCGCCTCGAACCGCCGCACCGCACGGGTGCGGGTGTCGTAGAGGCGCAGCTCCTCGAGGCCGGGCGTCGGGTGATCCACGTGGGCCATCTTCGCTCACGCTCGGCCGGGGGCGAGCACCGCTTGGCGGCCCGATCCGGGGGCACATCACTCGGGGAGGGCGAGGGCCTCTGCGACCTGCGCGGCGATCTGCCCCTGGTCCCCGGGCTCGGCCACCTCCACGACGGCCGCCCCGTGTGCACCCGCCACCGTCTGAGCGGCCTCCGCATAGGCGCTGGGCGTGCCCGCCTCGAAGAGGACGACGACGTCGGCGCCGAAGTCCGCGAGCGCGCCCACCAGCTCGTCGAGATCGGCCCGGTAGCGGTCGACGGGGGTGGACTGCTCGACGTCGCCTGCGGTGAACCAGACGGTGGCGACCGTCGGCTCCAGCTCGAGGGCTCCCGGGAGCTGAGAACGAAGCGCTTCTTCGACGGTGGCCCCCGGCCGTGACAGCAGCGCGAAGACGGCCTGGGCGGGCAGGTGCTCGCGGAACAGCAGGCGAGGCCACACCTGGCGCCGCTGCGAGTCCGGGTCGTCGTCACCGCTCCGGTCCCCGCCGATCGCGACGTACGACACCACGACCGGGGGATCGGTCGTCACCGTGGGCGTGGCCGCCGGATCGCCGAGACCACAAGCGCCCAGCAGCCCGCAGAGCACCAGGACGGCGAACCCCGCACGCCTCACGCCGACACGGCCTCTCGAGGCGAGAGCCGAGAGGCCCGCCGGGCGGGAAGGAGCCCACCGGCCACGGCGAGCAGGGTCGGGCCGACGACGCCGCCGACGAAGACCTCCGGCGGCAAGACCAGGGCGATGCCGGCCAGGCCCTGATCGGCCAGGTAGCCGTTCACGATGGCGCCGACGACCTGCGAGGCCAGGATCCCGATGCCGGTGCCGATGATGCCACCCACGAAGCCGAGCACCCCCGCCTCGAGCAGGAAGATCCGCAGGACATCCCGATCGCGGGCCCCGATCGCCTTCAGCACGCCGATCTCGCGCCGCCGCTCTCGGATGGCCGCCAGCAGGGCGTTGGCGATGCCGAGCGCGGCCACGACGAGCGCGATGAGCCCCACCGCCGCCAGGACGATCTCCACGACACCGAGGTAGTTGTCGACCGACGCGATGAGGTTCTCGGGCGCGCTGGAGGCAAACCCGAGACGGGCGATGGCCTCGCGGGTCGGACCGACCTGGTCGATGCCCTTGGCCACCACGAAGAGGCCGGTGTACGGGGACGCCGAGGCGTCGAGCTCCACACCGCCATCGGTGCCGGAGGTCGTCCACGCCTGGTCGGATCGCGCCAGCTCCAGCGAGACGACGAGCTGGCCGCCGCCGGCGCCCTGGGCCACCACCCCGACCACCTGGAGGCGTCGCCACCGCCCGGAGATCTCCTGGCCTCCGGGACCGTCGACCAGGCGGCCCGCCCCCAGCTCGATCTCGGTCCCGAGGATCTGCTCGGCCTCGGTGCGATCGAGGCCCATGCGGCGCAGGTACGACTCGGTGACGGCCACGTCGACCATCGATCCGGGGGCCGGGAGCCGGCCGGCGAGCGGGGTGACCGGGATGAGGGTCGGCCGAGAGGTGTCCACCCCGACGGCTCGCTCCCGGAAGCCGCCGATCCGGCGCCCGTCGGGTCGCTCGAACGGGCGGACGACGAAGACCGGCGTCGACACCACCGGGAGGACCTCGCGCACGGTGGGGAGGTCGAGGACGTCGGAGATGACGGCGTCGTCGATGGCCCGGAAGTCCCCGCCCCGGGCAACGTCTTGATCGGCCTGGTCCTCGGAGGGCTCGGCCGGCGAGACCGAGATCCCCGACACCGGGCCACCCTCGGCCACCTGGTCGAGCACGCGCGTCTCCGCCGTGCGGGCGATGGTGACGAGCGCGGTCAGCAGGGCGGTGGCCAGCGCCACGGCCAGCACGGTGAGCACGACCCGACCCGGCCGACGGCCGGCGTTGCGGCTCGCCAGGGCGGCGACGTCCCGCCAGCTCATCCCGGCACCGCCGCGCCGCTGTCGGCGCCGTGCACTCGGCCGCCGCGCAGCCGCACGACCCGGTCGGCCCGGTCCGCCAGCGCGTGGTCGTGGGTGACCACGACCACCGTGGCGCCGTTGGTCGACGGCAACGACGCCAGCAGGTCGGCGACCGTCGCAGCCGCCTCGTCGTCCAGGTTGCCAGTCGGCTCGTCCGCCAGGACCAGGCGGGGCTCGTTGACGAGGGCGCGGGCGATGGCGACCCGCTGCCGCTCACCGCCGCTCAGCGCCGGAGGGCGGTGGTCCCGGCGGGCCAGGAGGCCGACCTGCTCCAGCCGCGTCTCGGCCTGCGCCCGGCGGGCCGCGCGCGGCGCACCGGCGATCGCTCCGGCCAGCTCCACGTTCTCCAGAGCTGTCAGGGTGTCGAGCAGGCCGAAGTGCTGGAAGACGAAGCCCACCTGGGTGGCCCGGAACCGCGCCAGCTCGTCCCGGCCCAGCTCGCCGAGCAGGTGGCCGAGGACCTCGACCCGTCCGTGCTGCGGGGTCTCCAGCCCGCCCAGCAAGGAGAGGAGCGTCGACTTCCCGCTGCCGGAACGACCGACGACTGCCAAGTGCTCGCCCGTGGTGACCCGGAGCTCGATCCCGTCCAGGACCGTCAGCGCCCCCCGGGCGGTGTCGAAGGAGTGGCTCAGCTCCTCGACGACGACCGCAGGAACTGGCACCCGACCATCGTCGCGTCGATCTCCCGCCAGGTCGGGTCAGGGGGCCGTGACGTGGACCGCCTGGTACCCGCGAAGCACGAAGTGCTCGCGGTGCACGGGCTCCTCAGCGAGCTCGAGGGTGGGGAACCGACGCACGAGCGCCTTGAACACCTCTTGGCCCTCCACGCGCGCCAGGGCAGCGCCCAGGCAGTAGTGGGCGCCCTGACTGAAGGTGAGGTGGTGGCTGTCGGACCGCCCGATGTCGAGGCGGTCGGGGTCCGCGAACCGCGCCGGATCCCGGTTGGCCGCCGCCAGCAGCGTGACCAGCCCCTGGCCCGGCTCGACCGTGATGTCGCCCACCTGGAACGGGACGGTGGCGGTGCGGCCGGTGAGGTGGACGGGGCCATCGAAGCGGAGCACCTCCTCCACCGCGCCGGGCGCCATCGAGGGGTCGGCCACCAGACGGTCCCACTGGTCCCGCTGGCGGAGCAAGGCGACGGTGCCGTTGCCGATCAGGTTCATGGTGGTCTCGTGCCCGGCCACGAACAGCAGGACCACCGTGGCGCGCAGCTCCTCCTCGGACAGGCGGTCGCCGGCCTCCTCGGCCGCCAGCAGCCCGGAGAGCAGGTCGTCGCGCGGCGCCGCCCGTCGCTCCTCGAAGATGCCGTTGAGGTAGTCGATCAGCTGCATGAAGGCCATCACGCCGCGCTGGATGGTGGCGTCGTCGAGGTCGGCGTCGAGCATGCGCGATGCATCCGAGCTCCACGGCCCGAACAGGTGGCGGTCCTCGGCGGGGATGCCCAGCAGCTCGCAGATGACCGTCACGGGAAGCGGGAAGCCCACCGCCGAGATGAGATCGAACCCGGCCGGGTCGGCGCCGTCCAGCATCCCGTCCGCCAGCTCGGCGACGTGGGGACGGAGCCGCTCCATCGTGCGGGGCGTGAACGCCTTGCTCACCAGCTTGCGCAGCCGGGTGTGGTCCGGCGCGTCCAGCATCAGCATGGAGCGGGGCCTCTCCATGCCCTCCCCGAACTCCAGGAACGGCAGCTCCATCCGACGGGTGTCGGGATCGGAGCTCATGGTGGGGTCGCGCAGGATCCGCTCGCAGTCGTCGAAGCGGGTGAAGACGTACTCGTCCCACTCGGGGACGGCCAGGATCGGCGTGGCCGTCCGCATCCGGTGGTAGTGCGGGTGCGGGTCGGGCCACTGCTCCGGCGGCACCAGCTGCGGGGCCGGTGGCTTGGTGGGTGCGGTCTGCTCCGTCGACATGGCACGTCCTCCCGATCACCGGAAACGCTACCCGGGGTACGGACTACGGGCCCAAGAGAGGCCGCCGCTACCCTGCGCCGTCGTGACGACCATCCCGGAGAAGCCCACCCTCGAAGGGCTCGAGGCCAAGTGGAGCCAGCGCTGGGAGACCGACGGCACCTACCGGTTCGACCGCACCAAGTCCCGCGCCGAGGTGTTCTCCATCGACACGCCGCCGCCGACGGTGAGCGGCTCGCTCCACATGGGCTCGGTGTTCGGCTACGTGCAGACCGACGCCATCGCCCGCTACCGACGGATGCGCGGGGCCGAGGTCTTCTACCCGATGGGATGGGACGACAACGGCCTGCCCACCGAGCGCCGGGTGCAGAACTACTACGGCGTTCGCTGCGACCCGACGGTGCCCTACGACCCCGCCTTCGTCGCCCCGGCCGAGCCGACCAAGGACCAGGTGCGGATCTCTCGGAGGAGCTTCGTCGAGCTCTGCCACACCCTCACCGCCGAGGACGAGATCGTCTTCGAGCAGCTCTGGCGCACCGTCGGGCTGTCGGTGGACTGGGACCTCACCTACGCCACCATCGACGATGCCTCCCGCCGGGTCGCCCAACGCGCCTTCCTCCGCCACCTGGCCGGCGGCCACGCCTATGCCGCCGAAGCGCCGACGCTCTGGGACATCGACTTCCAGACGGCGGTGGCTCAGGCCGAGCTCGAGGATCGCGAGCAGTCCTCCGCCTACCACACCCTTCTGTTCTCTGGCCCCGACGGCCCGTTGCGAATCGACACCACCCGCCCCGAGCTGCTGCCGGCCTGCGTGGCCGTCGTCGCTCACCCCGACGACGAGCGCTACCAGCCGCTGTTCGGCCGGCACGTCACCACCCCGCTCTTCGGTGCCTCCGTGCCGATCTGCGCCCACGAGCTGGCCGACCCGGACAAGGGCACCGGTGTGGCCATGATCTGCACGTTCGGCGACACCACGGACGTGACGTGGTGGCGGGAGCTCGACCTGCCCGTGCGGGCGATCCTGCAGCGCGACGGTCGGCTGCGGCCGGTCACCTGGGGCGACCCCGGCTGGGAGTCCGCCGACCCGGCCGCCGCCCAGGCCGCCTACGACGAGCTGGCCGGCAAGACGGCCAAGCAGGCCAAGGCCGCCATCGTCGAGCTGCTGGCGGCGGCCGGGGCGTCAGAGGGCGAGCCCCGCCCCATCACCCACCCGGTGAAGTTCTTCGAGAAGGGCGACCGGCCGCTCGAGATCGTCACCAGCCGCCAGTGGTACATCCGCAACGG
>JBDSUN010000092.1:0-5564 GCA_039927735.1 Acidimicrobiales bacterium
AGCGAAGCCGACTACCAGGCCAAGCTCCGCACCGACGGAGGCGCGTCGTGACGGACGAGCTGAACGGGCTCGTGGACCGGGCCGACGTCTGCGTGGTGGCCATGGCGGAGTGCTTCCGGGGCGACGGCGAGATCCTGGCCAACCCCATCGGCACCATCCTGATGATCGGTGGCCGACTGGCCCGCGCCACCTTCGAGCCCGACCTGGCCATGACCGACGGCGAAGCCCGGCTCATCTCGGACGACGAGGCCTTCGAGTGGCCCGGCGGCAAGGTCGTCGAGCACTTCAACCCCTACCGTCAGATGTTCGGCTGGGTGTGGAACGGTCGTCGTCATGTGGTCATGGGCGGCACCCAGATCGACCGGTACGGCAACCAGAACTTCGCCGCCATCGGCGACTACGCCCGCCCCAAGGTGCAGCTGCTCGGCTATCGGGGCGCCCCAGGGAACACCATCAACGACACCACGTCGTACTGGGTGCCCAACCACTCGCCCAACGTGCTGTGCGAGCGCGTCGACACCGTGTGCGGCGTGGGCTACGACCGGGCTGCCGAGCTCAGCGAGACGCAGCGTCGCTTCCACGAGATCCGCTTCGTGGTGACGAACCTGGCCGTCCTCGACTTCGCCACCCCCGACCACCGCATGCGTCTTCGCTCGGTGCATCCCGGTGTGGCGGTCGAAGAGGTCCAGGCCGCCACCGGCTTCGACCTCGCCGTCCCCGACGAGGTGCCGACCTCGCGCCTGCCGACCCCCGAGGAGATCGAGCTCATCGCTATCGTCATCGACCCAACGGGACTCCGGCTGCAAGAGGTGCCGAACCCCTAGTCGATGTTGGACAGCACGCGGCCCAGACGCCCAGTGCACCTACCGCGACATCGGCACGGCCGCTTCGGACCAGCGCACCCTGGGCGCCCGCGAAGCCGTCGCCCAGTGCGGCCTCAAGGCCTGAACCCGACCCCCAGACGCCCCGGTTCTGTGGGTGTCAGGCGGCTTGGGCGCCGACGCAAGACGGGTGGCCGCAGGGCTGAGAGCCGGTGGTGGCCTGCGTAGGGGTGGTGACCTGAGCGGCTGTGCGCACCGTGGTCCAAGCGACCAGGCCACCGACCACGGCCAGCCCGGCCGCGATGAGCATGGCATCGTCGACCGCTCCATCGAGCGCGACCGGCGAGCCGGCCGTGTCGAGGCCGATGACGAGCGGGAGCACGGCCACCGCCAGCAGGCCGGCGATCCGGGCGATGGCGTTGTTCACCCCGGAGGCGGCCCCGAGGTGCGCTTCGTCAGCGGCCGCCATGATGGTGGCCGTCAGCGGCGCCACGGTGCATGCGAGCCCTAGCCCGAAGACGACGGCACCGGGCAGCACCGCGCCTGCGTAGGAGGCGCCGGCGTCGACACGGGTCCAGAGCAGCAGGCCGATGGCAACCCCGATCGGACCGATCGTCATCGGCAGGCGCGGCCCGATGCGCTGCGCGAGGGCGCCGGCGCGCGCGGACAAGCTCAGCATGATCAGCGTGACCGGCAGCAGGGCGGAGCCGGCCTCCAGGGCGGAGTAGCCCAAGGCCACCTGCAGCTGCAGCACGAAGAGGAAGAACGCACCGCTGAGGGCGGCGTACACGGCCAGGGTGGTGAGGTTGGCGCCGCTGAACTGCCGGCTGCGGAACAGCGCCAGGGGCAGCATCGGGCCTGCGCTGCGGGCCTCGATGATCACGAACGCAGCGAGCACGAGGAAGCCGACGGCGCCGATGGCGACCTGGGACTCGATCAACGCGTAGGTGGCGAGCGCCAGGCCGGTGGACGCCGTGACGGCCCCGAGCAGGTCGAGGTGGGACTCCCCGGTCGCCTTCGTCTCGGGCACGTGGCGGCTCGCCACCACGACGCCCGCTGCGAGGGGCAGGTTGATGAGGAAGGCCACCCGCCAGGACACGCTGTCGATGAGGTAGCCGCCGACGAACGGGCCGATGGCACCGGCCACCCCGCCCAAGCCCGACCAAGCGCCGACGGCGGCGGCCCGGTCGCTCGGATGGAAGGAGGCCGAGATGATGGCCAGGCTCCCCGGGACGAGCAGCGCCGCCCCGAGCCCCTGGACGGCGCGCGCCGTGATCAGGACGCCCACGTTCGGCGCCAGCCCACAGGCCAGCGAGGCGCCGGTGAACCCGGCCAGCCCGAGCAGGAACACGCGCCGGCGGCCGTAACGGTCGCCCAGCGAGCCACCGAGGAGCACGAAGGCGCTGAGGGTGACGAGGTAGGCGTTGAGCACCCACTGGAGGTCGCCGAGGCCGGCATCGAGGTCCGCCGCGATGGCCGGGAGGGCCACGTTGACGATCGTGCCGTCGAGGAACGCCACGCCCGATCCGAGCACGGTGGCGAGCAGCACCCACCGAGCCGCTGCGGTACCCATGCGCATGCCGTGAGGCTAGGGGCGCGTTGGCCGGGCACCTCCGGCCCTCGGTAATCTGACGGGGTGTCAGATCCGATCCACCCCGCGCTGCGAACGCGCTTCTGCGATCTCGTGGGTTGCGGGCTGCCGGTCGTGCAGACGGGGATGGGGTGGGTGTCCGGCGCCAACCTGACCGCTGCGACGAGCGCCGCCGGCGGGTTCGGGATCCTGGCCGCCGTCACGATGACGCCAGCCCAGCTGCGAGCCGCCGTGCGTGGGGTGCAAGAGCGCACCGATGCCCCCTTCGGGGTCAACTTCCGAGCCGACCAGCCCGACCTGGCTGAGCAGGTGGCGTTCGTCGTCGACGAGGGCGTGCGCCTCGTGAGCTTCGCGGGCGCGCCGACCCAGGCGGCCGTCGACCGATGCCACGACGCCGGCGTGGTCGTCATGCCCACCGTCGGCGCCCGCCGCCATGCCGAGAAGGTGCTCGAGATGGGCGTGGATGCCGTCATCGCCCAGGGCGGTGAGGGCGGCGGCCACACCGGCACGGTGCCGACCTCGCTGCTCCTCCCGCAGGTGGTCGACGCGGTGGGCACCGACATCCCGGTGCTCGGCGCCGGTGGCTTCTTCGACGGGCGGGGTCTCGTCGCCGCCCTCGCCTACGGCGCCGACGGCATCGCCATGGGCACGCGCTTCCTCCTCACCCAGGAGAGCCACGTGCCGCCCGTCGTCAAGGATCGCTACACCGCCGCCACCGTGTTCGACACCGTCGTCACCACCGCGCTGGACGGTGCTCCGCAGCGGGTCATCCGCACCGACGTCGTCGACCGCATCGAGCGCTCCCCGAGGTTGCTCCGCCTCCCCCGTGCCGCGGCGGCGGCGCTCCGGTTCCGCAAGGAGACGGGTACGAGCCTGGGCGATCTGCTGCGGGAGGGGTTGGCCATGCGCCGCAACCAGGGGCTCACGCTCAGCCAGATGGCCATGGCCGCCAACGCCCCGATGCTGATCAAGGCGACGATGGTGGACGGCAAGCCGGAGGTCGGCATCCTCCCCACCGGTCAGGTCACCGGCGTCATCGACGAGCTCCCCACGGTGGCCGAGCTCCTCGCCCGCATCGAGTCCGACGCCATCTCCACCCTGACGCGCCTGCACCCATGACGGCTTCTGTGCAGCATCTCGTCCGCATACCGAGCGTTTTCCTGCACAGACGTTGGGGGCTGGGGTGGATCTGACGTGGTCTGCTTCCGAGGAGGCGTTCCGGCAAGAGGCCCGGGGGTGGCTCGACGCGCACTTGCGCGCCTGGCGGACCGAGTGCGGGGACGAGCCGGCATCGGGGGACACCCGGGACGGGTTCGTGCAGCACCTGGGGTGGGAGCGTCGGCTGTTCGCGGACCGGTGGGCGGCGGTGTCGTGGCCGGTCGAGCACGGCGGTCGCGGCGCGTCCCTCTGGGAGTGGCTGATCTTCGAGGAGGAGTACTACCGGGCGGGCGCTCCACCGCGCGTGACGCAGAACGGGATCTTCCTGCTGGCCCCGTCCCTCTTCGAGTTCGGCACCCCCGAGCAGCAGGCCGGGATCCTCGCCCGCATGGCCGGCGCCGAGGACCTCTGGTGCCAGGGCTGGTCCGAACCGAACGCAGGGAGCGACCTGGCCAGCGTCACCAGCAAGGCACGTCGGGTGGACGGCGGCTGGGTGCTCGACGGCCAGAAGACGTGGACGACGCGCGGCGCGTTCTGCACCCACCTCTTCGGCTTGTTCCGGTCCGACCCCGACAGCGATCGCCACAAGGGCCTCACCTACCTCCTGCTCCCGCTCGAGACGCCAGGGGTGACGGTGCGCGGCTTCGGGCGCCTCGACGGCGACGAGGGCTTTGCCGAGGTGTTCTTCGACGACGCCTTCCTCGCCGACGACGCCGTCCCGGGTGGCGTCGTGCTCGGCCAGCCCGAAGGTGGCTGGGCGGTGGCCATGGCGACAGCCGGCTCCGAGCGAGGCCTCACGCTTCGATCGCCCGGCCGCTTCGTCGTCACCGCCGAACGCCTCGTGGTGATGGCCGCCGAAGACGGCGACCCGACGCTGCGCCGTCGAGCCGCCACCGCCTGGATGCACGCCGACGCCTACCGGCAGCACACCCTCGCCACCGTCACCAAGCTCGCCTCCGGCGCCAGGCCGGGCGCCGAGGCCAGCCTCACCAAGCTGTGGTGGAGCGAGCTCGACATCGAGCTGCACCAGCTCGCGCTCGACCTGCTGGGGCCGGAGGCGGAGGCGGAGGGGCCGTGGAGCAAGGCGTGGCAGTTCTCCCTGTCGGGCCCGATCTACGCCGGCACCAACGAGATCCAGCGCAACATCGCCGCCGAGCGCGTCCTCGGGCTCCCCCGATGAGGTTCGGGCTGTCCGACGACCAGATCGCCTTCCGGGATGCCGTGCGCGAGCTGCTGGCCAAGGAGTGCCCGCCCTCGGTCGTGCGGGCAGCCTGGGACGCACCGGAGGGCGAGCTGGACCGAGGGGTGTGGGACGGCCTCGACGCCATGGGCGTGCTCACGCTCCTCGTCCCCGAGGTCGACGGTGGCCTCGGCCTCGACGAGACCTTCCTCGTCCCGATCCTCGAGGAGTGCGGCCGGGTCGCCCTCCCCCACCCCATCGTGGAGACGGCCATGGTGGCGGCTCCGCGGCTCGGGGTCGGCGCCGGCATGGTGGCCAGCGACCTCGGCGGCCCGCTGGTGCCGTGCGCGGCCGACGCCGACCACCTGCTCCTGTGGTGGGGCCACACGCTGGTCGTCGTGGACCGCGACGCGGTCGAGATCACCGCCGTGGCCACCGTCGACGGCGCCCGCCGCGCCGGCCGGGTCAGCCACGACAGCACCGGCGAACCGCTCACCGATGACCCCGACATCATCGAGCTGGCCCTCGACCGTGGAGCGCTCGGCGCCGCGGCGATGCTGATCGGACTCGGGCAGGCCATGCTCGACCTCACGGTCGGCTACGTGTCCGGGCGCCACCAGTTCGGCAAGCCGATCGGCAGCTTCCAGGCCGTGAAGCACCACCTGGCCGACGCCGCCCTCGCCCTCGAGCTCGCTCGGCCGGCGGTGTGGCGGGCGGCCTGGTCCGTCGCCCACGACGAGCCCACCCGAGCTCGCGACGTAGCGATGGCCAAGGCCATGGCCAACCACGCCGCTGAGCTGGTCGGTCGTAAGGC
>JBDSUN010000093.1:0-3526 GCA_039927735.1 Acidimicrobiales bacterium
AACCAGGCGCATCGAGCGACGGCGGACGTCGACACCGTCGTCGACGAGACGACACCGCCCGATGCAGTCGAAGCTCTGCTCGCACTCCCCGACACCGTCCGCGACCCGAGCGCAGACCATCGAGTGCTCGTCGGCGGAACAAAGGTCGAGTTCCTCGGCGTAGGTCCCCTCAACGAGTCCGACCTTGAGGGGATCCCGACCAAAGACGCGCTGTTCGTCGCGTCGCACGCGTGGGCGCTCGACACCGCGTCGCCGATCACGGTTGTTGCGGGTGCCGATCGCGCGCAGCAGCTGCAACACGCGCCGCCAGATGGTGATTCGGTCGGCGTGCGGAAGGCTTGACCCTCGACCTGGGTCGAACCCGTAGGTTCTGGCCCATGAGCACCTACACGATCGGCGAGGTCGCCGAGCGAACCGGCTTCACGACGTCGGCCCTTCGCTACTACGAGGGCCGAGGTCTTGTCTCCCCCGCGACCCGCACGCACGGCGGGTATCGAGTTTACGACGACCACGCGCTCACCCGGCTGGCCTTCATCGCCCGCGCCAAGCGGCTTGGTTGCTCGCTGGAGGAGATCTTGGATCTGGCGTCTGTGTCGGACGGCGACCGGTGCGGGCCGGTTCAGCGACGACTCCACCGGCTCGTGACCTCGAAG
The DNA here is from genome assembly GCA_039927735.1 of Acidimicrobiales bacterium. Lineage (GTDB taxonomy): Bacteria > Actinomycetota > Acidimicrobiia > Acidimicrobiales > VFJN01 > VFJN01. The sequence continues at coordinate 654 of JBDSUN010000093.1, forward strand.
ATCACGGATGTGCACACGCAGATCGCCGAGCTGACCGCCTTCACTGCGCAGCTGCAAGGTGCTGCCGCCCAGCTCTCGGAGCCGGCCAGCGACGGACCGTGCGGTGCGGAGTGCGCGTGCGTCGCCGAGCCCGCCCGACCGCACGTCGCAGTGTCGGTCTCGGCGAAGCCGACCGAGTCGCCGATCGCCTGCACCCTGGACCGCGACGCGATGCCCGATCGTCTCGCCGAGTGGCAGACCCTCCTCGACCAAGCGACCTCGCGGGAGCGCGGGCCCAACGGAGCGCTGCGCGTGGGCTTTGCGGCTGACCTTCCCCTGGGCGAGCTCGCTCGCCTCGTCACAGCCGAGCAGGGGTGCTGTTCCTTCTTCTCGTTCACCATCACCGTTGACCAGCGCGGCGTCGGTCTCGAAGTCGGTGCACCGGAGGGAGCCGACGACATCGTCGCAGCCCTGTTCGGCGATCGGCGCTGAGCAGGACCGGAGCAGCGCGGGCCGGGTCGGTGCTCCTACGGTCATCGCATGGCAGCCACCGTCTCTGAAGCCGATGGAGACCCGTTGAGCAAGGCGAAGAGGTCGGACCCACCGTCGCCGACGCTGGCCGTTGCCGACCGTCACGATCTCATCCGCGTGCTCGGTGCCCGCGAGAACAACCTCAAGGACGTCAGCATCGAGCTCCCGAAGCGTCGGCTGACGGTGTTCACCGGCGTCTCCGGCTCGGGCAAGAGCTCGCTCGCGTTCGGAACGATCGCGGCGGAGTCGCAGCGGATGATCAACGAGACCTACAGCGCCTTCGTGCAGGGCTTCATGCCGACGATGGCGCGACCCGAGGTCAACGTGCTCGAGGGGCTGACGACCGCCATCATCGTCGACCAGCAGCGGATGGGCAGCGACCCGCGCTCCACGGTCGGCACCGCCACCGACGCCAACGCCATGCTGCGCATTCTCTTCAGCCGGCTCGGGAGGCCGCACATAGGCTCGCCTCAGGCCTTCTCGTTCAACGTCGCCTCCATCTCGGGGGCCGGTGCCGTCACCATCGACAAGGGCGGCAGGAAGGTCCGGGAGAAGCGCAGCTTCAGCATCACCGGCGGCATGTGCTCACGCTGCGAGGGCCGGGGTTCGGTGAACGACTTCGACCTGTCGCAGCTCTACGACGACACCAAGTCGCTCAACGAGGGGGCGCTGACGATCCCCGGCTACAGCATGGACGGCTGGTACGGACGCATCTTCCGCGGCTGCGGCTTCTTCGATCCGGACAAGCCGATCCGCAAGTTCACCAAGAAGGAGCTGCACGACCTGCTCCACAAGGAGCCGACCAAGATCAAGGTCGACGGCATCAACCTGACCTACGCGGGGCTGGTCCCCCAGATCCAGAAGTCGTTCCTGTCCAAGGACGTCGACGCGATGCAGCCCCACGTCCGCGCCTTCGTGGAGCGGGTGGTGACCTTCACGACCTGCCCCGAGTGCGGCGGAAGCCGGCTCAGCGCGGGCGCTCGTTCCTCGAAGATCAAGCAGATCAGCATCGCCGACGCGTGCGCGATGCAGATCAGCGACCTGGCCGACTGGGCCCGCGACATCGAGGAGCCGTCGGTGGCCCCCCTGCTCGCCGCGCTGCAGCAGACCCTCGACTCGTTCGTGGACATCGGGCTGGGCTACCTGTCGCTCGACCGGTCGTCGGGCACGTTGTCGGGCGGGGAGGCCCAGCGCACCAAGATGCTGCGTCACCTCGGCTCCGCGCTCACCGACATCACCTACGTCTTCGACGAGCCCACCACCGGCCTCCACCCGCACGACATCCAGCGGATGAACGACCTGCTGGTGCAGCTGCGGGACAAGGGCAACACCGTGCTCGTCGTGGAGCACAAGCCGGAGACCATCGACATCGCCGATCACGTCGTCGACCTCGGCCCCGGCGCCGGCACTGCGGGCGGGGAAGTGGTGTTCGAGGGCACCGTCGACGGGCTGCGAGCCAGCGGCACCCTCACCGGGAAGCATCTGGACGACCGGGCGTCCCTGAAGCCCTCCGTGCGGATGCCGTCGGGCGTGCTCGAGGTACGGGGCGCCAGCGCCCACAACCTGCAGGACGTCGATGTCGACATCCCGCTCGGTGTGCTGGTGGTGGTGACCGGCGTGGCCGGATCCGGGAAGAGCTCACTGATCCACGGCTCGATCTCGAAGCGGGATGGCGTGGTGGCCGTCGACCAAACCCCGATTCGCGGGTCGCGCCGGAGCAACCCCGCTACCTACACCGGCCTGCTCGAGCCGATCCGCAAGGCCTTTGCGAAGGCCAACGACGTGAAACCGGCGCTGTTCAGCGCCAACTCCGAGGGTGCCTGCCCCAACTGCAACGGGGTCGGCGTGATCTACACCGACCTGGCCATGATGGCGGGTGTCGCCACCACTTGTGAGGTGTGCGAGGGCAAGCGGTTCGACGCATCGGTGCTGGAGTACACCTTCGGCGGGAAGGACATCAGCGAGGTGCTCGCCATGCCGGTCGCCGAGGCCGAGGAGCTCTTCGGCGCCGACGGCGAGGCGGACACCCCGGCTGCGCACCGGATCCTCGTCCGCCTCGCCGATGTCGGCCTCGGCTACGTCAAGCTCGGCCAGCCGCTCACCACGCTGTCCGGCGGCGAGCGCCAGCGCCTGAAGCTGGCCACCCAGATGGCGGACAAGGGCGACGTCTACGTCCTCGACGAGCCGACCACCGGCCTCCACCTCGCCGACGTCGAACAGCTGCTCGGCCTGCTCGACGGCTTGGTCGACTCCGGCAAGTCGGTGATCGTCGTCGCGCACCACCAGGCCGTCATGGCCCACGCTGATTGGATCATCGATCTCGGCCCCGGCGCCGGCCACGACGGTGGACGGATCGTCTTCGA
>JBDSUN010000094.1:0-5020 GCA_039927735.1 Acidimicrobiales bacterium
CATGCGCCCTCCTCGGGGACGATCATCGTGCCGACGCCGGCGTCGCTGAACAGCTCGAGCAGCACGACATGGGGTACCCGGCCGTCGAGGAGGTGGGCCGACCCGACGCCGTTGGCCACCGCCTCGAGACAGGCGGTGATCTTCGGGATCATGCCGCCGGTGAGGCGGCCGTCGTCGACCAGGGACTGCAGCGCCGGTGCCTCGATGTGGCTGATGAGGCTGGACGGATCGGCCACGTCGGCCAGGAGGCCCTCGACGTCAGTGAGGTAGATGACCTTCTCGGCGTCGAGGGAGGTGGCCAGCGCGCCGGCCACCGCATCGGCGTTGATGTTGTAGGCCTGGCCGGAGGCGTCGGAGCCGATGGTGGACACCACCGGGATGAGGTCCTCGGCCAGCAGCCGTTCGAGGATGGCCGGGTTGATGGTGTGCACGTCGCCCACGAAGCCGAGGTCGGGGTGGCGCGCCTCGGCCCGGATCAGGCCGGCGTCCTCGCCGCTCACGCCGACCGCCAGCGGGCCGTGCAGGTTGATGGCCGCGACGATCTCCCGGTTGACCTTGCCGACCAGGACCATGCGGGCGACATCGATCGTCTCGGCGTCGGTGACTCGGTGGCCGTCCACGAACTCGGGCACCATGCCGAGACGCTCCATGAGCTCGCTGATCTGCGGGCCGCCGCCGTGCACGACGACCGGCCGCAGGCCCACCGAGCGCATCAGCACGACGTCCTCCGCAAACGACGTGGCCAGGGCGGGATCGACCATGGCGTTGCCGCCGAACTTCACCACGATGGTCCGGTCGCGGAAGCGCTGGATGTAGGGAAGGGCCTCGATGAGCATGGCCGCCCGCTCCTCGGCCGCCGCCCGCGTGGTCGTGGTGGGCGTCATGAGGTGCCCATGTTCTCGTCGACGTAGGCGTGGGTGAGGTCGTTGGTGAGGATGCGGGCGGTGCCGTCACCCAAGCCGAGGTGGGCGATGACCTCGATGTGCTCCTGAGCCATGTAGGCGGCCATGGCGGTGGGATCAACCTCGACGGTGACGCCGTGCTCGGCCACCGGGAGGTCCCCGTAGCGCAGGCTCAGCCTGTCGGCCTCGAAGGCGATGCCGGCGCTGCCCAGCTCGCTGGCCACCCGTCCCCAATAGGGGTCGCGGCCGTACCAGGAGCACTTCACCAGCTGGCTCTCGGCCACCTTGCGGGCGCCGACCCGGGCCTCGTCGTCGGAGAGCGCACCGGTGACCCGCACCTGCACGACCTTGGTGTGACCCTCGGCATCACCCACCATCTGGATGGCCAGGTCGAAGCAGGCCTCGGCCACCGCCGCCCGGAAGGCGTGCAGATCGCTCGGGGGGCCGGCGACCCCCGACGCGAGGAGGATGACCGTGTCGCTGGTGGAGGTGCAGCCGTCGGAAGACATGGCGTTGAAGCTCTCGGCCACCCCCGCCCGGAGGATCGTTGCGAGCGCCTCTGGCTCGATCGCGGCGTCGGTGGTCAGCACGGCCAGCATCGTGGCCATGTTCGGAGCGAGCATGGCCGCCCCCTTGGCCATGCCCCCGATCACGAACCCGTCGCCCCGCACGACCGTCTCCTTGCGGTGGGTGTCGGTGGTGCGGATGGCCTCAGCCGCGACGGTGTCGTGCTCGCGGCCTCGCCCGGCGACGAGGCCGGGTACTCCCGAGATCACCGCATCCATCGGGAGCGCATAGCCGATGAGGCCCGTCGAGCACACGAGCACCTCCTCGGCCCGGCAGCCCAGCTCATCCGCGACGAGGGCGCACATCGCCTCGGCATCGGCAAGACCCGACTGGCCGGTGGCGGCGTTGGCGCACCCGCTGTTCAGGACCACCGCTGCCGCTCGTCCATCGGTGAGGGTGAGGTGGGCGTTGGTGGTGACGACGGGGGCGGCCGTCATCTTGTTCTGCGTGAACACCGCGGCGGCGCTGACGGGAGATCCGTCCACGGTCGCCACCAGGCTCAGGTCCAGATCGCCTGATGGCTTGATGCCGCAGGCCACTCCGTTGGCCACGAACCCGGCGGGCGCGGTGACGCTCACGGGTAGACCCCGGCGATGGGGAGACCGGTGGTCTCGGGGAGGCCGAGGAGGAGGTTGGCGCACTGCATCGCCGCGCCGGACGCACCCTTGGTCAGGTAGTCGATGGCGGCGATGGCCACGATCCAACCGGTGCGCTCGTCGAAGCGGGCGGTGACGTGGGCGCAGTTCGAGCCGAGGGTGGCCTTGGTGGACGGCGAGCCGTCGAGCACCACCACGAAGGGCTCGGCGGCGTAGGCCGAACGTTGCAGGTCGAGGAGGGCTTCCGTGGAGGTGGTGGCCGTCGGCCGGGCGTAGCAGGTGGCCAGGATGCCCCGGTTCATCGGGGCGAGGTGCGGCGTGAACAGCACCGACGCGCCCAGCACCTGCTCCATCTCCGGGGTGTGGCGATGGTCGAGGAGCCCGTAGGCGGTGAAGTCCTCGTCCACCGAGCAGAACGTCGTGGTGGGCTTCGGCGGGCGCCCGGCGCCCGACACGCCCGAGGCGGCATCGACGATGATGCCGTCCGTCTCGATGGCACCCGCCCGCACGAGGGGGGCCAGCGCCAGCACCGCGGCAGTCGGGTAGCACCCCGGAGTGGCGACGTGGTCGGCGGCCAGGATCTCGTCCCGGTAGAGCTCGGGCAGCCCGTAGGCGAAGTCGGCCAGCAGCTCCGGGGCGGTGTGGTCCTCGCCGTACCACTGCGGGTAGAGGGCGGGGTCCTGCAGGCGGAAGTCAGCGGCGAGGTCGACGATGTGCCCGACCTTGCCGACCAGCTCAGGGACGATGGCCTGGCTGGCGCCGTGGGGCAGACCCAGGAAGACGAGGTCGAGCCCGGCGACGGCCTCGGCCTCGTACACGCTGAAGACGAGGTCGGCGTGGGCGGCGGCCAGGCTCGGGTACAGGTCGACCGCTCGGGTGCCGGCCTGCGTGTCCCCGGTCGCGAGGTGCACCTCGAGGTCAGGGTGCTGGGCGCAGAGCCGCAGCAGCTCCGCCCCGGTGAACCCCGACGCCCCGATGATGCCGACCGCGACCATCGGTCGATGATGCAGCATCGTGCATGTTCATGCAAGTGCATGCCGGATAGCATCCAGCCCGATGAGCATGCCCGCCCCGGCACCCCTCACCACGGTGCGCCCCGATCTCGACGAGCGCACCGACGAGCGCACGGAGACGGCGCCGCCCAAGGCCGCCCACATCGTGAAGACCGAGCCCGGTGAGTCGGCCATGGCGAGGGTGACCGAAGCCCGCATCTACGGCTATCCGGTGGAGGCCCTGTGCGGCGAGCGCTTCGTGCCCCAGCAGGACCCCAAGAAGCTGCCGCTCTGCGGCGTCTGCAAGGAGATCTACGACCTCTACCGCCAGATGGGCGACGGCGGCCTGAGCGAGACCCCCGGTACCTGACCTGGCCGATCGGTCGACGCCCGTCAGCCTCGGAGGGTGGCGCCGAGGTGGGACTGGATGGCCTCGATGATCGTCGTGCGGGCGGCGGCGACATCGGCTTCGGTGAGGGTGCGATCGGGCGCCTGGAAGCGGAGGCTGTAGGCGAGGCTGCGGCGACCGTCGGCGACGCCGGTGCCGCGGTACACATCGAAGAGGCGCACGCTCCAGAGGAGCTCGCCTCCGGCCGCCCGGATGGCGTCCTCGATGGCCGAGGCGGGTGTGCCGTCGTCGACCTCGAAGGCGAGGTCGATGTCGCTGCTCGGGTAGGTGCTGAAGGGGCGGTAGATCCGCTCGCCGAGCTGACCGAGCACCGTCGACAGGTCGAGCTCGACGTACCCGACCCGCTCGCCGATGCCGTGGGCCTCCAGCACGCCAGGATCGATTTCCCCCACCGCACCGACGACGTCGTCGCCCAGACGGAGGCGGGCGCTGCGGGTCGGGTGAAGGCCGGGCACCTCAGCGTCGGTCGTCAGCACGGCGCCGAGGTCGAGCGCCTCCGCCACGACGCGCCAGAGGCGCACGGCATCGGCCGCGTCGGCGCCCGCCAGCCCGACCCCCAACCACTCGCGCTCATCGGGGAGGTCGGCATCCGGCGAGGCCGGGCGCTGGAAGGTGTGGCCGATCTCGAACAGGCGGACGCCGTGGTTGCGATGGGACCAGTTGTAGGCCACCGCCCCCACCAGGCCCGGGAGGAGGGAGGTCCGCAGCACCGACTGCTCGGCGACGAGCGGGTTGGCGATGGTGATGCCGTCGTCGACCAGACCGCAGCGGGCCAGCTCGCCAGGAGCGAGGAAGGGCAGGGGCATCGCCTCGGACAGGCCACGGCCGACCAGCATGGCGCGCAGGCGTCGGCGCTCGGTCTGGCGCCGTGACAGCGAGCCGGTGGTGACGCTCCGCGGGAGGCTGCGGCCGAGGGCGGCGTAGCCGTGGTGCCGGGCGACCTCCTCGATGACGTCGATCTCCGTGGCGGAGTCGTAGCGCCACGATGGGATGTCGACGTCGAGATCGGCGCCCGACGGTGTGGCGGTGAACCCGATGGGGTCGAGCAGCTCGGCGATGCGAGCGGGGCCGAGGTCGGTGCCGAGGAGCTTGGCGACCCGGCCGGTGCGCACCCGCACGCTCGGCCGCTCGGGCAGGGTGCCGGTGGCCGCCGCGACGCCGGCTTCGAGCGGAGCGCCCAGGAGCTCGGAGAACCGCCGCATGGCCAGGTCGACGACCTCAGGGTCGGTGCCCTTCTCGAAGCGAGCCGACGCCTCCGAGCGCAGCTTGTGACGACGGGACGACTTCACGATGCCGATCGGATGGAACCAGGCCATCTCCAACAGGACGTCGGTGGTGGCATCGTCGATCTCGCTGGACGCTCCGCCCATGATCCCGGCCAGCCCCACCGCCACGTCGTCACCGTCGCAGATGAGGAGGTCCTCCGGCGTGAGGTGCCGCTCGACATCGTCGAGGGTGATGAGCGTCTCACCGTCCCGTGCGACGCGAATCCGGAAGCCCGAGCCGGCCACCTTGGCCAGGTCATAGGGGTGGTTGGGCTGCCCGAGCTCGAGC
>JBDSUN010000095.1:0-12135 GCA_039927735.1 Acidimicrobiales bacterium
CCTCAGGGCGAAGCAGACGATCCTCACGCAGGTCACCAAGAACCCCATCGCACACAAGGGTGCGCGGCTCACGCAGGAGGTGTCGCTGCCGGGGCGCTTCGTCGTGCTCATCCCGAACAGCACGACGTACGGCATCTCCAAGCGCCTGTCCGACGACGAGCGCAAGCGGCTCCGAGCCATCCTCGACCGGGTGAAGCCGGCCCAGCACGGCGTCATCGTGCGCACCGCCGCCGAGGGGATCACCGACGAGGAGGTGGAGCAGGACGTCCGCCGCCTGGTCGACCAGTGGGACCAGATCGACGCGCTGGCCAAGCGCTCGCAGTCCGCCTCGCTGCTGTACCGCGAGCCCGACATGGCCGTCCGGGTCATCCGGGAGGAGCTGAACAGCGACTACCGGGGGGTGGTGATCGACGACCCCGCCCTGTTCGAGTCGGTGCGCGACTACGTCAGCTCGATCAGTCCCGAGCTGGCCGACCGCGTCGAGCTGTTCGACACCACCACCGAGGACCTGCCGCTCTACGAGCGCTTCCACATCCACGAGCAGCTCCACAAGGCGCTCGACCGCAAGGTGTGGCTGCCGTCGGGCGGGTCGCTGATCATCGAGCACACCGAGGCGCTGACGGTCATCGACGTCAACACGGGCAAGAACGTGGGCACCTCCAGCCTCGAGGAGACGGTGTTCCGCAACAACCTCGAGGCGGCCACCGAGATCGCCCGGCAGCTGCGGCTGCGGGACGTGGGCGGCATCATCGTCGTCGACTTCATCGACATGGAGATCCGCCCGAACCGCGACGAGGTGACTCGTGTCTTCCGGGAGGCCCTGGCGCGCGACAAGACCCGCACCCAGGTCTTCGAGATCTCCGAGCTGGGCCTCTGCGAGATGACCCGCAAGCGGATCGGGGAGGGCCTCCTCGAGTCCTTCGCCGGCCGCTGCCCTCACTGCGAGGGCCGCGGCCTCATCGTCGACCCTGACCTCCTCCCCCCGGATTGAGCCCCACTCCCTGATCCACACGGCGACGAGTACCTAAACGACGCGCAGCCATATGTAAGGTTATGTGCTAACCTTTAGTATGTGGCTCGATACCTCAACCGGCGGTGGAAACCGGAGGACCTGACGGGTCTGCCTCGACGGGATCGAACAGGGTGCGACTACCAGGCCTACGTGCCCGACGTCCTGGCGGGCCGGGACCTGCAGCTGAGCGGGTCGACCGCGGCGGATGTCGCGGATGCCGAGGTGGCCATCCGGGATCTCAACGCCTCGGTGTCCACCCTGGCCGACACCGAGGCCCTGGCCCGACTTCTGCTGCGCGCCGAGGCGGTGGCGTCGTCGCACATCGAGGGTCTCGCCATCGGAGGGCGCCGCCTCTTGCGGGCCGAGGCAGCCAGCCACCTCGGCGAGCCGAGGATCGATGTCACCGCTGCGGAGGTGCTGGGCAACATCGCCGCCATGGACTTCGCCGTCCAGCACCTCGCTGGCGACGTCACGGTCGAGGGCGTCCTCGAGATGCATCGGTTACTGCTCGCGGACACGGACCGTGGCGCCCAGGGGGGCCGTGTGCGCGAGGAGCAGAACTGGATCGGGGGGTCCAGCTACAACCCGTGCTCGGCCGGGTTCGTGCCGCCGCCGGAGGAGTACGTCAAGGACCTGCTCGCCGACCTGTGCGCCTTCATGAACGACGACCACCTCCCTGCGATCGTGCAGGCGGCCGTCGCTCACGCCCAGTTCGAGACCATCCACCCGTTCGGGGACGGAAACGGGCGCACGGGTCGCGCCCTGATCCACGTCGTGCTGCGGCGTCGGGGCCTGGCGCCCGCCGTGGTCCCGCCGATCAGCCTGATCCTGGCCACCCGAGCCCAGGACTACCTCGCCGGTCTCTCCGACTATCGCTACCTCGGCGCCCCGGACCACGTCAAGGCGGTGGCCGGCGTGAACCGCTGGATCGGCACCTTCGCCGCCGCCGCGCACCGGGCCGCCCTCGACGCCGGCACCTTCGAGGCCCGCATCGACGCGCTGCGGGCCGACTGGCGGCGCCGGCTGGGCCGCGTGCGCGCGGGATCGGCCGTCGATGGTCTGCTCGATCGCCTGCCGGGCACGCCGATCCTCACCGTGAACACCGCCGCCGCGCTCGTCGGCCGGTCCCTCCCCGCCACCAACGAGGCCATCGACCGGTTGGTGAGGGCGCGCGTCCTCACTCAGATCACCGTCGGTCGCCGCAACCGTGCCTGGGAAGCCGCCGAGGTGATGGACGCGTTCACGGACTTCGAACGTGCTCTGGCCTCTCCGAGCGGCGACGCTCGTGCCGCCCCGCCTGAGCGCGTGGTGCCGGCCCGTCGCCTCCCAGATTGAGCGTTCTCGGGGTGGCGGGGTACCATCGTCCGTCCCGCGTGAGGAAGAGACGTCCCTGATGTACGCAGTGATCAAGACCGGTGGCAAGCAGGAGAAGGTCGAAGCCGGCCAGATCCTCAACGTCGAGAAGCTCGGCAAGGAGGTGGGCGACGAGCTCACCCTCGTGCCCCTGCTCCTCGTCGACGGGGACACGGTGCTCGCCACCCCTTCGCAGCTCTCCGGCGCCACGGTCACCGTCAAGGTGGTCGGCGAGGCCAAGGGCCCCAAGATCAACGGGTTCACATACAAGAACAAGAGCAACCAGCGCAAGCGCTGGGGCCATCGCCAGCACTACGACGCCATCGAGATCACCGGCATCTCGAAGGGCTAGGAGCCACACATGTCCAAGACCAAGGGCGGCGGTTCCACCCGGAACGGCCGCGACTCCAACGCTCAGCGCCTCGGCGTGAAGGTGTTCGACGGCACCACCGTCACCGCCGGCACGATCATCGTGCGCCAGCGCGGCACCAAGTTCCACCCCGGCGAGAACGTGGGCCGGGGCGGCGACGACACCCTCTTCGCGACCGCCGACGGCAAGGTGAAGTTCGGCCTCCGCAAGGGCCGCAAGCTCGTCGACATCCTCGCCACCGAGTAACCCCCTCCCGAGGGCGACAACGCTCTATGTGGTGGTCCTCACTCTCAGTGACTTGACAAGAATTGGGGAAGCCTCCAAACTGTCGACATCTGAGAGCGGACGAGCGCAGGGCGGCAACGCATGGGCACAGTGGGCGGTGAGCAGATGACCGAGGAGATCGTCTGGTCGGCGCGCCTCGGTGCCCACCTCGAAGCCTCACGGGTGCATGCCGGGATGCGTCGTCTCGAGCTCGCCAACCAGCTCGGAGTCAGCGAGGAGACGATCCGCCTGTGGGAGAAGGGCGCCGTCCAGCCCTCGCCCGAGCGCCTCGCCCGGCTCATTGCCCTCGTATCGATCGAGGGCGCCCAGTGGTCGCCGCCGCCGGGCTCGACCCCCGACCTCCCTCCGCTGGCTCGCCGGCTGCGCGCCGAGCGCAATGGGCGGGGGCTGACCCAGGCGGTCGCCATCCAGATCCTCGACGTACCCCAGGCCACCTACGCGGGCTGGGAGACCGGCCGCTCGACACCCGGCGTCCACTTCTTCGCCAGCCTGGCGGACTTCCTCGGCATCGCCGAACGGGACGTAGCCACCCTCTGCGCTACACCCTTCGTCGTCGACTTCGCCGGGTGGCCCCCGTTCGGCCAGTTCGTCGGCGCCCGCCGCCAGGAGCTCCGGCTCAGCCGAGCCGAGCTGGCCGAAGCACTCGAGGTGTCGCAGAGCACCGTGGTGTCCTGGGAGCTCGGCTACCGGGTCCCTGGCTCGAAGCAGCTCGCCCGAATGGCGCAAGTGCTGTCAGTCGACACCGCTTCCCTGGCTGCCGCACTCCCGCACCGCCGTGCGAGGACGACGCTCGGCGAGCTCATCCTCGCCCGCCAGCGCGAGCTTGGGCTGCGATCAGCGGACGTGGCCCGACTGACCGGCACCACCGAGGCCACCGTTAGCCGATGGGTCCAAGGCCGCAGCCGCCCGGCGCCGAGGAATCTGGAGCGTCTGGCCGAGGTCCTCAGGATGCCCTACGACGACGTAGTCGAAGCCGCAGGTTGTGCCGCATGAACGTGTTCGGGCTATGTGGTGGTAAGCCCGTCCTCCCGAGCGACGCGGCGGCGAGGGCGAGGCCTCGGCTAGCTGAAGAGAGAAATGGCGCAACTCTCAGCGAAAGCCTGACGATGCTCTCATCGATGACGCACGTTCACTCGGTTTCAACCCCCAGGGGGAGCGGTCAGTCGGGATCGCAGCGAAGGCGCCGCCGCGGCCAGCGCGGAGCTGCGCTGATCGAGTTCGCGATCGTGTTGCCGTTGTTGGCGATCCTGATCTGTGGAGTCATAGACCTCGGGCGCGCGTACCACCTCAAGAATCAGTTGAAGAACGCTGCGCGGGAGGGTGCGGTTTACGGACAGACGCATCCGCTGAGCCGGGCGGAGCCGCCGTTCTCGAACGACCCAGATGTTCCGTGCGCCAACGAACAAAGCATCCAGGCCCGTGCATACGGAGAGCTGCAGCAATCGGGACAGGCGTCGCCGGAGAACATGGTCATCGTCATCGAGCCGTTCACCAACTGCAATGTCACCATCGTCGATGGACCTGACAGCGACCCGATTCCAGATCTTGATCCCACGGAGGAGCTGACTGTCAGAGCTAGTGCGGACTTCAAGCTCATCACGCCCCTGATTTCTGGTTTCTTCGGTTCACCAATGAACATCACCGAGTCAGTCAAAGTTGAGATTCAATGAACACGCGCAATCGTCGTCGCAACGACCGGGGAGCCGTCCTCGTGGAGGCCGCTTTTGTGCTCCCCGTTCTCCTGTTTCTCTTCGTCGGCTTCATCGACTTCAGCTTGGTCATTGCGGGCAACTCCGCCGGCTCTAACGCCGTTCGCGATGGTGCTCGCGTGGCCACACTGCAATACGTCAACGCAGATGTGGACGGTTCACCGAACAATCTCGCGATCAAGGATGCCGTGTATGCCCGTCTCGGGTCTCTAGTTAACGGAACGCCCGATGTGGACGTGGCCTGCATCAAAGCCGATTCGGGTGCGACGATCGGCTGTACCCGCGCGGCTGGCGATTCCGGAGTGGAAGTCGATCGTGACCTCATCGAGGTCACGTTGACGTGGACGCAGATCGTGGTGACCCCCTTCGTCGACTCGACTCACGTTGAGGTCATCCGAGTAACCATCAACGGATCGCCTGACTTCTCACCGGATGCGAGTCCCCTTGCGGTGTATTTCGATGATCCCGACCAGGACGGTGTCGCAACTCCCGTCAGCGCTAGCGAGACTGGTGGAACGGTGAACTTGGTGCTCCATCGGAGTGGCGACAGCGCGCCCACCCTCACCGTGTCTCTGGGAACCGGCGCCTCAAGCACGGCACAGCCAGCTGACTACAGCTTTCCGGCGACGGTCACGTTCGCCTCGGGCGTGAACGACGTGACCGTACCGGTGCAGATCATCAACGACCCTCTCGTCGAGGAACCAGATGAGCTGCTGATCGTAGAGATCATCGGCCTAACGGTCACGCCCGCGACGGCCAATGCGATCGTTGGACAACCCGTGTCGGTGCGCGTGACGATCGACAGTGAGGACATCGACAGCACGCCGCCGACTCCGAACGGGACGCAGTACTTCTCCGAGGTGTCGGGGTCCGTCAACGGTGTGGTTGATGCGCTCACCGTCGAGTTCACCGAGCCCCTCGCAAATCTCGGCACATGGACACTTGTCAACGGTCCACCTGGGGCGACGATTGGGAGCCCGGTTCTCGGGTCGAACTCACGTACCGTTCGTCTCCCGGTGTCGGGGGCTTCCGTCGACACGGACGGCCCGTTCGTGGTCTCGGCCACCGGCGTCACAGACGCCTTCGGCAACACTCAGCCAACCGGCAACCTCAGCCTCAGCGACCTTGCGCCTCCGGTTCTCCTATCGATCGTGTCGAGTGGGCCTTCTGTGAATGGCACGGCCCAAATCGACGATGTGCTCACGTTCAACTTCTCCGAGCCGGTGACCCCGGGTGCCATCGGCTCCCTCTTGCTCAAGAACAACGGCACCAATGACGAGGTCACCATTCCCGGGGTTCTGGCTCCGAGCGCCACCGGGGGTCAGTACATCTCCGGAAACGGAAACACCACCCTAACGTTCCCGCTCACACAGGTAGCGGCAGCACCGAATCAAATCCAAGTGCGCCTCGGCACGTGCAGCCCAGGAAATAAGTGCGGCGCCGTCGTGGCCGCTGGAGGCACACCAACTCTGGGGCTCGTTCTGGCGGGTCCAATCGGTACCGCTGACGGTCGAGCGGCCGTACTGCCTACGGGTGCCCTCACCGGTCGCCTCTTCTAAGGAGTAAAATGATTCAGTCCCAGCCCCGTTGCAGTCAAACGGATGATCGCGGCATCACGATCGTGATCATGGCCATCTCCCTGGTCTCCTTGTGTGCCATTGGCGGACTCGCAATTGATGGCGGAGCCGCGTACTCGAACCGACGCCAGACCCAAAACGCATCGGACTCAGCTTCCTTGGCCGGCACGATCGTGCTCGATGGCATCCGCACGGGTGACGAGGACGACGAGTCAGCAATCCTCGCCGCCGTCACCGCAAAGCTGGGAGACAACGACGCCGACGTTGCCAACTTCACCTGCCAGATCGTTCCGTACGATGCGTCGGGAACCGGCTATGGCTCTCCGTATCCTTGCCCGACCTCCGACCTAGCACCGGGTACCTTCGACATCGCAGACGCCGCCGGAGTGCAAGTCAACGCAAACAAGACCCACGAAACGTCTCTGATGCGGGTCGTCGGAATCGAGTCAGTGACATCGCGGGCAGAGGCTACGGCGACGATCCAATCGGCTCGAGGGCTGGAGCGCAGCGCTGCACCTTTCATGTTGTGCGGTGCCGGCGTTGCGGATGACGGGTTTCTCATTCCTCTTCTGACCGCCATCGGCGGCAACTACGGAATCAACCCCAACGCTCTGTATCGGAATCCCTACACGGGTGTGCAGTCGGGAACAGACCTCGGCCGGCCGGCGGATCTGCCTGGGGGACCCTGGTACCTCATCCATGACGACAACGGCGGCGGCGCCGACAACGGCAATGGCACGGGCGTTCCAGGATGTGGCATGGGAGGGGCCGGTTTCAAGGGTCTCGTGAACACGAACTTGAGCTATACGATCCCTGGCTTCTGGGACACCAAGACCGGCCAGGTCGAGGGGCCGACCGAGTCCGTGCTTCGCGGGAGTGACGGCTGCATCGGCTCGCTCGACGCGTGCTACATCGTCGTGCCGATCGGTGCCTATGGCGAGGGCAATGGCACCAACGGGGAGCTCTTCAACGTTCGGTTTGGGATGTTCTTCCTTGTCGAGGTCGGAGGCGGCAACGGCAGCCATTACGTTGCCCTTATGGAACCGGGCTCGATCAACCCGATCACGGCGGAGGCAGTCCCCGACTTCGTGCTGGCGGGCGGTGTTGGTGGCGGCCGAGTCGTGGACGAGACACAGCCCTACTTCATCAAGCTCAGCGAGTAGGACCGTCGGTGCTCGGCACGCATGCTCCAAGTGCCTGCTTTTCGTTCTAGCGCTGGCTTTCGTTCTCACTGGGTGTAGCAGCTCGTTGATGAAATGGGCTTTTGAGGGGGGAGGGTGGAGGTGGTCCGGCTGGCTTGGCCGGCTGTCGCCGGGCGGCGCCGCTATCCGCTGAGCTCCCGGGCCAAGCCTGTAGGATGGTCGGCTCGCGCCTTCGCGCCGGGGGGCCGACAGTGGGCTCTCGGTCCATCAGCGGGTCACGTAGGAGATGGACTGACCACGGTGACGCCCTGGAGAGCGGACGCTGCCGCTAGGCGGTCGTCGTAGGTGACCATGCCGTCGAGCTCGTCGCCGAGCTCGAGCGCCGCGGCGAGGTGCACAGCATCGAGGCTGCGCAGCCCCGCCGGTTCGAGCTCATGGCGATCGTCTGCTCGCCCGGCATCTCGCCGCAAGAGGCGTCGTACGCCTCGTCGGGCGTCACCTGGGGATCTGCCGCCCTAGCCTCGCAGGGTGTCGCAGTTCGTTGATGAGTGTGGGCTCCATGTGAAGGGTGGGGACGGTGGGGCTGGCTCGGTCAGCTTCCGGCGGGAGGCCCATGTGCCCTTTGGCGGGCCCGATGGTGGGGACGGCGGTGCCGGCGGCAGCGTGTGGCTGGTCGTGGACCGGAACGTGTCGTCGCTGATCGCCTTCAAGGATCACCCGCATCGGGCGGGGCCCAGCGGGGTGCACGGCAAGGGTCAGAAGCGGCACGGCAAGAGCGGTGTCGATCTCGAGGTGCCCGTCCCCGAGGGCACCTCGGTGCGGGATCAGGACGGCACCGTGCTGGCTGACCTGCTCCATCCCGGCGATCGCTGGCTGGCCGCTGATGGTGGGCGGGGTGGCCGGGGCAACGCCCGGTTCCTGTCGAACCGCCGGCGGGCCCCGGGCTTCGCCGAGCAGGGGGAGCTGGGGGAGGAGCACTGGCTGCGCCTCGAGCTCAAGCTGATGGCCGACGTCGCCCTCGTCGGCTTCCCGAGCGTCGGCAAGTCCACCCTCATCTCGGTGATCTCTGCCGCCAAGCCCAAGATCGCCGACTACCCCTTCACCACCCTCGAGCCGAACCTGGGCGTGGTGCGCGTCGACGACACCACCGAGTTCGTGGTGGCCGACCTGCCCGGGCTCATCGAAGGGGCCAGCGAGGGCAAGGGCCTCGGCCACCAGTTCCTCCGCCACGTCGAACGGGCCCGGGTGCTGGTGCTGCTGCTCGATCTGTCACCGCTGGCCGAGCATCGTCCGGCCGACCAGGAGCGGATCCTGCTGCGGGAGCTGGGCGACTACCAGGCCGACCTCCTCGACCGGCCCCGCATCGTGGTCGGCTCCCGAGCCGACCTGGCCGAGCCCGACGTCGACTTCGACGGCCTGCGCATAGCGGCGGTCACCGGCGATGGGCTGCGCCCCCTGGTGGGGCAGATGGCCATCGCCGTCCAAGAGGCCCGCGACGAGCTGCCCGATCCTGATGCCTTCGTCGTCCACCGGCCCGTCGCCGAGGGCTACCGGATCGAGCGCGACGACCGCGGGGACTGGACGGTGATCGGTCGCCAGGCCGAGCGGGCCGTGGCCCTGTCCGACCTCACCAACGCCGAAGCCATGGACGAGGCCCACCGACGCCTCAAGGCCCTCGGCGTGAACAAGGCCCTGGCCCGAGCGGGAGCCAAGCCCGGTGACACCGTCCACATCGGCAAGCTCGCCTTCGACTACGACGAGGACTCCTGACCCCGATCGCGGGCATCGAGTCGTACGACGTGGCGTTCTACGCTCTGTAATGTGAGCACGATCACCGTTCGCACCAACGCAGAGATCGAGGCGGCTCTCGCCGCTCTCACTGCCGACGGCAGCACGCGCTCCCAGGCAGTTCGGACGGCGCTCCTCGGCGCCGCCCGGGCCCGAATTCGCAAGCAGGTTGAGGCAGAGTCGCGGGCGCTGGCGTCTGATCCCGACGATCTCGCCGAAGCGAGGGCCGTGCAGGCGGGCATGGAGGCCCTGCGTTTCGATCGTCCGCTCGAGGTCGTCATGGGGCTCGACAGCTAGATGATCGTCGTCACCAAGATCGGGACGTCGTCGATCACGACCGACGATGGCGACATCGACGCGGCGGCGGTGGCGAAGTTCTGTCGGGAGGCAGCCGCGCTTCGGGTCCAGGGGCACCGGGTGGTGCTGGTGACGTCAGGGGCGATCGCGGCCGGGCTGCCGGCGCTCGGCTACACCAACGGTGACCGGCCGCGCGACGCCGTCACCCTGCAGGCTGCATCGGCGGTGGGCCAGACCCGCCTCATGCGCGTCTACGAGAGCGCCCTGGCCGACCACGACCTGGTCAGCGGCCAGGTGCTTCTGGCCCCGCTCGACTTCACCATCCGCCAGCAGTACCTCCACGCCCGAGCCACCCTCGGCCGGCTGCTCGACCTCGGCGTGGTGCCGGTGGTGAACGAGAACGATGCCATCGCCGACGACGAGATCCGCTTCGGCGACAACGATCGCCTGGCCGCCCTTGTCGCCCACCTCATCGCCGCCGATCTGCTCGTGCTGCTCACCGACGCTCCGGGCCTGCTCACCGCCGACCCGCGCCTCGACTCCTCGGCCTCGCTGATCGAGGAGATCATGGAGGTCGACCACGTCATCGAGGCCATGGCCGGCGGCACCGGCTCAGCCCGGGGGAGTGGCGGCATGGCCTCGAAGCTGGCGGCGGCCAAGATCGCCGCCTGGTCCGGCGTCAAAGCCGTGATCGCCCAGGCCTCCCGTGACGGCGTGCTCGAGGCGGCGGTGGCCGGCGAGGCCGGGGCCGGCACCGTGATCCACCCAAAGGCCAAGCGGCTCCCGGCCCGCAAGCTCTGGATCGCCTTCGCGGTCGGCTCCAGCGGCACCATCGTGGTCGACGACGGCGCCCGCCGGGCCCTGCTGGACCGGGGCGTCTCCCTGCTGCCGGCCGGGATCAGCGACGTGAAGGGCAGCTTCGAGGTGGACGACGCCGTGGAGATCGCCGGCACCGACGGCAAGGTCTTCGCCAAGGGCCTCGTGCGGCTCGGTTCGGTGGGCCTGCGCGACGTCGCCGGTCACCGCACCACCGACCTCGCCGAGGGCATGCCCCACGAGATCGTCCACCGAGACGACCTCGTCGTCCTCCCGTAGCTTCAGGCGCGGTAGGCGTCGCAGCGGTGATCGATGTCGAGGATGCGCACTGTGCGGTCGGCGTCGTCGATCTCATAGCGAATCTGGTACTCGCCACGTCGCGCCCGCCACCCACCGTCGGAGGGAGGGTTGAGGGGGGTCCCGACTCGGCGAGGTGCCTCGATCAGCGGTCCCGAGATGAGCTCCCACGCGGCGAAGGCCGCGCTGTCGGGGAGGTGGTGCGTGAGTGCCCGCCTAGCCGCGGGGGCGAGGATCAGCCCGTAGGAATCCCTATCCACGCCTGGCGCGTCGCTCCGCCATGAGCTGGGCCATCTCGTCGCCCGTGACGAAATCACCCTGTTCGATGTCGGCCTTGGCCTGCTGAACACGCCGGACGGCATCCGGGTCTGACAGCAGCTCCAGCGTGGCTTCCATCGACTCCAAGTCCTCGGCGGAGATCAGCACGACGTACGACCGCCCGTTCTTGGTGATCTGCACCCGTTGATGGGTGCGGTCCACCTCCTCCGCGATCTCTGACAGTCGGGCCTTCGCATCCGACAGCGGCAACGTGCTCATAGACCAGGATACTAGTCTGTGCAGACCCTCAATCAGTACCGCACCGTGGCGACGTCGGTCTGTGCGAAGTCGGCACCCTTGTAGAGCAGGGGTCTCCCGCGGGTCTTGGCGAGGGCGTAGCTGAAGCAGTCCCCGAAGTTGAGCCCCGCCGGGTGCCGTCCCTTGCCGTAGCTCATGAACGCACGGCGCGCCACGTGCGCCTGCTCGTCGTCGACGGGCAGGATCTCGACCGCGGCGCGACCGAGGAACAGGTCGAGGTCGCGCAGGCCGTCCTCGCCGGACCGAGCCCCGATCACCATCGACGTCTCGACGAAGCCGGCTGCCGACAGCACGGAAGACTCCGCGTCCTCGATGGCATCGATGATGGCTCGCCGCTCCTGCTCCCCGAACAGCACGGCCACCAACGCAGACGTGTCGATCACCATCACGTGGGCAACCCGTGCTCGTCGTAGCCGAGGATCTCATCAGCCGGGCGAGGGTCCAGCACCGGAAGGGCGGCGCAGTGCCGCGCGATCTGTTCGAGCTCATCGGCCAGGGATCGTCCGGATCGGTCGCGCTGGACGCGCGCCAAGCGGTCTCGGAGCGCCTTGGTGACGGCCTCGGTCTTGGACTCGCCGGTGTGACGGGCCAGCTCTGCCGCCAGCCGCTCGGTCTCGGGATTGCGGATGTTCAGCGCCATGCCCGAGAGGCTACACATGTAGCTTGATATGCGCCCTGTAACAGACCCCGGGTCAGGCGGTGCCGGACTCCCCGGGGGCGGGTTCGGGAACGGCCTTCAGGTTCGGCTCGGTGGCGGTGGCGTCGGTGGTGGCCGGGGTGAGGCCGAGCTGGGCGCGGATCTGGGCCAGGCGGGTCTGGGCCTCGTTGTTGGCGGCCGCCTGCTCCACCTCGAGCATGCGGGACTCGACCGATGTCTCGGTGAGCTCGGACATGCCCTTGGCCTTGGCGTAGC
>JBDSUN010000096.1:0-5980 GCA_039927735.1 Acidimicrobiales bacterium
GGTGGCCAAGGTTCGGGCCACCACGCTCGGGACCGTGAGGATCTGGAGCGCCAGCGTCACGACCACGAGCTGGATCCGGTGCGCACTGACGGGCTCCGGATACTCCGAGAGGACGCGCTCGAGCGGCAGTGGCTGGTGGCGGTTCTGCGCCCCCGGCGGGCGTTGAAGGGTCGCGGTGTCCTCTAGCCGAGCGTCACGGCGCGTTGAGAGCCTCCGTTTGCGAGTGGGTCGTTCAACGACGCCCACACTCGTCCGGAGGCCCTCTTCATCGGCGGACCCTGTCGGCCAGGTCCATGGGAACTGGACCTAGACGCGAGCGGCTGACCGACGCCGAGAGGCGGCCACGGCTGCGACACCAACCCCTGCGATGCCTCCGCCGATGACGACCAGGCCGGCCACGTCGCTGCCGGTCACAGGAAGGCCGGCCGAGCGCGACTGCGTGGTACCCAAGACCTCGGTGCCGGGCGCCGCGACGACGTCCGTCGAGCGGCTCTCGGTAGCGGGGAGCACCTGCACCGTCGGCGGATCCGGGTTCGAGTACGGCGGCACCTGCGCGGCCGCGGCTGTCGGGATCCACACGGCAGCGAAGACCGCTGCCACCATCGTGCCTGCTCGTGAGTAGCTCATCGGGTCCTCCGTCTCATCGCCCTGGATGCGGTGTGCGACGCAGCGTAGCGCCTTGATCGTCGCTCCGCCACGTTTCGTGGTGAATGATCTTGAAGGTGACCACGGAGAGCACCGAACGCCGTGGCGACGGCCCATCTGCCGGCTCCCACGGGGGTCACGCCGGGCACGCCTGCTCCGGGTCGGCACCCTCGGCGAACGGGCGGCGCTTGGCGGCCCGGTCTCGCCACTGTCCGCGCTCGTCGCTCCAGCGAATGGCGGGGACACGGGCGGACGGCTCAACCACGAGGCTGGACCAGGTGGCCGGGAGCTCGAACCGAAGCACCACCTCGGTGGCCGTCCCCCGGGGCAGCTGCAGCTGGTAGCCGATGACTTGGCTGGGTCCATCGGCGCCGGCCACGTTCAGCGTCTCGATGCCCTCGAACCGAACAGATCGCGCCGCAGCAGGCAGCGATGCGGTGAGGATCGCCCGGTAGTCGCCGCTGGAGAGCCCGATCGCTGGGCGATCGTTCGTCACCGTCGGCGGCTCGCCGTCCGGAATCCCGTTTCGGATGCACAGGGCGACGCTGATCTCGACGGCCTCGTCGCCCGTCTCGCTCGTCATCGCAGCGTCGACGCGCACGAAGGGGTCCGTCTTGCCGGCGGCCCGGTTGTTGAGGGCGATGAGCAAGCTGTCGGCGTCGAGGTCCCCCTCCGCGCCCAAGGCCTCCCAGCCGGCCTGCACCGCCTCGTGGCGCGACCAGGCCAGCAGGTGGCGGCCGTCCACCGCCCGCTCCAGGGCCTGCACCATGTCGACGAGGTCCCAGTCGCCGTCGATCACCTGGCGCAGGACGGCCGAGGCGATCTCCGCTGACCGCTCCTGGCGCTCCGGGCGGTCCTCTCGCCCGAAGCGCACGTACTGCTCGTGGAGGAGCTCGTCCACGATGGTTGCCCCGTCGAAGCGGTCCTCCCCGACTTGCACGGGGCCGGTGACCTCGACCAGCTCGCCGATGGCTACCGGGTCGATGGCGAGGACGCCGTCGACGGGGGCCCGACCGCTCGCCGTCCAGACCTCTGCGGCGATTCCTGCTGCGACAGGGAACCGGGGGGAGAGCAGCAGGTTGCGGATCTCCTGGTCGGGCTCTGCCCAACCCCAGAGCGCCTCCAGCTCCTCCGGGAGCTCCACTGATCCAGCGGGCGCCACCACGTCTTCCACCGGCACGAAGTCCGAGACCTCGCCTCGCCCGTCCTGGCTGCGCAGCTCGCCGACCGAGAGGAGCATCCCGGCCCCCGATCGCATCTCGGCGTTGTTGGCCGCGAAGACGATGTTCGTGCTCGGCCCCTCAAGGAGGTCGTTGAGGGCGTTGAGGGCGTGACCGGCCTGCTCGGCACCCTCGGCCAAGGACGCCAGCTCGGTGGCGAGCTTGGCGCGTGCGGATCGGAAGGATCCGAGCAGCGAGTCATCAGGCCCGAGGTCGGCCTCCTCGATGACGCCGGCGATCTCGTCGACCACATCCTGGAGCCCCTGCACCACCGCAACCCTGCCCGAGGGCCCAGGGCGGGACGTGTCGATGAGCACCTCCGCCCGGGCGCCGGCTTCGGCGATCCGGCGCGCGGTGTCCCGGAGCGTGCGCGTGAGCGCTCGCGCGGAGGCCAGGTGCCGCCCGATCACGGGGGCGGGCCGCAACGGAACCCAAACGGGGCTGGTGGCGCCGTCGTAGGCGTCCTCAAAGGCGTCGGCGGCGGCGTCCAGCTCGGCCACGACCGTGCCATCGAGCAGCTGGCTCAGGCCGACGTCTCGCTGCGTACTGCGCAAGGCGTCGCGACCGGCCTGGCTCCGGTCGAGGGCCGTGAGGGCGGTGGCCGTGCAAGCCGCACCCCAGACGAGCACCGCGGTCGCACCCGCCAGCGCGATCCAGCGGCGGCGTGACATGGCGGCGAGGGTAATGGCGACGACGGGTGTTCAACCGTCAGCGGGCGCAGGATGACGGACGACATCGCAGCTGCGACCGCCGAGCCTCAGGGCCGCACGAGCCCGCCTGGACGCACCGCCCATCCTCGTCGACGGTGCACTCGTCGGTACCCTCGCCCCGATGGCACTCAACCCCAACCGCTGGACGCTAAAGACCCAGGAGGCCGTCAGCCAGGCGGTCGAGCAGGCCAAGGTCGCCAGCAACCCCGAGGTCACCCCGGACCACCTCCTGGCCGCCCTGCTGCGGCAGGAGGAGGGGATCGTGCTGCCCATCCTGCAGCGGGTGGGGCTGACGCCGCTCAGCGTTCGCAACGCCGCGGACGACGCCGTCGCCAAGCTGCCCAAGGCCTACGGCGGCGACGCCCGCATGGGTCGCGAGCTGCAGCAGGTCATGGAAGCGGCCGACCGGGAGCGGGCGGAGCTGCACGACGAGTACCTGTCCACCGAGCACTTGCTGCTGGCTCTGGTCGACCACCTCGACATCGAGCGTGAACAGCTGCTGGCCAGCATGCAGGAGGTGCGGGGCAGCCATCGGGTCACCTCGCTGAACCCCGAGGAGCAGTACCAGGCGCTGGAGAAGTACGGCCGAGACCTCACCGAGGCCGCTCGGGCCGGCAAGATCGACCCCGTCATCGGGCGCGACGAGGAGATCCGTCGCGTCATCCAGGTGCTGTCCCGTCGCACCAAGAACAACCCGGTGCTCATCGGCGAACCGGGGGTCGGCAAGACGGCCATCGTCGAGGGCCTGGCCCGGCGCATGGTGGAGGGCGATGTGCCCGAGAGCCTGAAGCGCAAGCGGCTGATCAGCCTCGATCTCGGTTCGATGGTGGCGGGGGCCAAGTACCGCGGCGAGTTCGAGGAGCGCCTCAAGGCCGTGCTGAAGGAGATCACCGACGCCGAGGGCGAGGTGGTCACCTTCATCGACGAGCTCCACACCGTGGTGGGCGCCGGCGCCGCCGAGGGCTCGATGGACGCCAGCAACATGCTCAAGCCGCTGCTCGCCCGAGGCCAGCTGCGCCTCATCGGCGCCACCACGCTCGACGAGTACCGCCAGCACATCGAGAAGGACGCCGCCCTCGAGCGCCGGTTCCAGCAGGTGTTCGTCGGGCAGCCCTCGGTGGAGGACACCATCGCCATCCTGCGGGGCCTGAAGGAGCGCTACGAGGTGCACCACGGGGTGCGCATCCAGGACGCCGCCCTGGTGGCCGCCGCCGTGCTGTCCGACCGGTACCTCACCGGGCGCTTCCTGCCCGACAAGGCCATCGACCTCATGGACGAGGCCGCCTCCAAGCTGCGGATCGAGATCGACTCGCTCCCCACCGAGATCGACGTCGTCGAGCGGCGGGTGCGGCTGCTCGAGATCGAGCAGGTCGCCATGGCCAAGGAGACCGATGCCGCCAGCCAGGACCGCCTCGCCGCCCTCGAGGCCGAGCTGGCCGACCTCACCGAGCAGCGCGACGCGATGCTGGCCAGCTGGACCAACGAGAAGGAGGCCATCGGCCGAATCCAGACCCTCAAGGAGGAGCTGGAGGGCCTGCGCTCGGAGCTGGAGCGGGAGGCCGACCTCGAGAAGGCGGCCGAGATCCGCTACGGCCGGATCCCGCAGGTCGAGCGCCAGGTGGACGAGGCCAGCGCCGCCCTCGACGACCTCCAGGGCGGCACCCGCCTGCTGAAGGAGGAGGTGGACGCCGAGGACGTCGCCGACATCGTGGCCAAGTGGACCGGTGTCCCCGTCACCCGGCTGCTGGAGGGCGAGATGGCCAAGCTGGTCCGCATGGAGGAGGTGCTCCACGAGCGGGTGATCGGTCAGGACGAGGCCGTGGCCGCGGTGGCCAACGCCATCCGCCGATCCCGAGCCGGTCTGTCGGACCCCCATCGACCGATCGGGTCCTTCCTCTTCCTCGGCCCGACGGGCGTGGGCAAGACGGAGCTGGCCCGCACCCTGGCCGACTTCCTCTTCGACGACGAGCGGGCCATGGTCCGCATCGACATGTCCGAGTACATGGAGAAGCACTCGGTGAGCCGCCTGGTCGGCGCCCCGCCGGGCTACGTGGGCTACGACCAGGGTGGTCAGCTCACCGAGGCCGTCGGGCGTCGGCCGTACTCGGTGGTGCTGCTCGACGAGGTCGAGAAGGCCCATCCCGACGTCTTCAACATCCTGTTGCAGGTGCTCGACGACGGCCGCCTCACCGACGGTCAGGGCCGCACGGTCGACTTCACCAACGTGGTCCTGGTCATGACCTCCAACCTGTCTGGGGAGCCCATCGACCACTTCCGGCCCGAGTTCGTGAACCGCATCGACGACATCGTCCGCTTCCGGGCCCTCACGGAAGCCGATCTCGCCCCCATCGTCGAGATCCACCTCGAGCACCTCCGCCAGCGACTGGCCCCGCGACGGATCACCCTCGAAGTCACCGACGCGGCTCGGGACGCCATCGCCGCCATCGGCTACGACCCCGCCTTCGGCGCCCGACCGCTCAAGCGGGTGATCCAGCGGGAGGTGGCCGACCGCCTCGCCACCCTCCTCCTCGACGGCCAGGTCGTGGACGGCGCCACCGTCGTCGTCGAGGCCGAGGAGGGCAGCCTCTCGCTGGGGTCTCTCTGAGCTGGCCACCACCCACGGTGAGGATCGGGATGCGCAGATGCCCCGTTTCGTGGTCATCTCGGGGGTTGTGCATCACGGTGAGCGGTCGTAGGGTGGTCAGCGAAGGGGAGACATGGATCCGTCGGCCGTATTGGTCGCTTCGCCGACGGGGAGTCAGAGCGAACCCGGCCCCTCGGTGACGACGACACGCGCCGTTGGCCGGGGTACGACCACGTCCCTCTGTCCCGGCGCTCAACCAAAGTGAGTGCCGAGTGACCAACGATCGTACGTACTTCCAATCCAAGCGCAAGGCCCTTGCTGGCCTCCTAGCCCTGATGCTCGGCGTCGTCTCGCTGCTGTTCGGCACGGGCACCCTGGCCGGAGCGTCGGTCAAGGACCCCACCCCGACCACCTACACCGGAAACCCGAGCTGCGCCGATCTCGGGTTCACCAACGAGTTCAAGATCGACGAGCAGCCCACCGCCAAGACCTACAACGTCGGCGACAGCAAGGTGGCCACCGTCGGCACCCTGCCGGCCGGGACGAGCGTCACCATCTCCAACGTGGAGCTGGTGGGCGGCCGCCTCGAGTTCGACTTCGCCTCCACCGTCGCTTGGTCGACCGTGCTCGTGAAGCAGAGCAACGGTGGGCTCCGCTACGACTACGTCCCCGCCACCACGAACGATCAGAACGTGCAGACCACCGTGGAGAACTCCGGCGGCATCAGCCACGTGAGCTTCTGCGGCGGGTCCACCCCTGTCACGACGACGACTGAGGGGCCGACGACGACGACGACTGAGGGGCCGACGACGACGACGACT
>JBDSUN010000097.1:0-2851 GCA_039927735.1 Acidimicrobiales bacterium
GCCCCCATCTCGATGGCACAGCACGCCAGGCCCCACTGGTAGGCCCAGATGGAGTACTTGCGGCTGAGGTTCAGCAGCTTGGTGAGCGGCTTGGGCATCTTGCCGCTCTCGACGAGGCCCATCAGCCGTCCACGCTCGGGGTCACACCCATCGCAGGACCTTCTTCTTCCAGGCGTAGAGGAGGCCCAGGGCCAGGATGACGATGAAGATCGTCATCTCGATGAGCCCGAACCACCCGTAGGCCTCCACCCGGGTGGCGAAGGGGAAGATGAACACCGCCTCCACGTCGAACATCACGAAGAGGAGGGCGAAGATGTAGTAGCGGACCTGGCTCTGACCCCAACCCGAGCCGACGGGATCGACGCCGGATTCGTAGCTGATGTACTTCTCGGCCTGTGGCCGGGTGGGGCGCAGCAGGCTGCCGATGCCCAGGAGCAGACCCACGAGCGCAGCTCCGGTGAGCCCGAAGATGCCCACCGTGAGGTAGTCGCGGAGGAGATCGCTGAATGATCCGGACACGACGGGGGAGCCTAGTGAAGCCCCGCGCGAGGGTCCAAGATGGCTGCCAACCCGGCCCGACGGGGGCTCAGGTGGCCTCGAACAGCCGCGACACGGCCGAGCTCGCAGCTCCGTCGGACCCGACGATGGCGGGTGCCGACTGGTCCTCGTTGCGCTCGTCGAGCAGCATCTTGCCGGCCAGCGCCACCATCACGACGGCCGCCACCGCCACGAGGAGCAGGAGCAGGTTCGAGAGGCGACGGAAGCTGCCGGGCAGCAGCGCCCGGGCCGGGTCCGGGTTCGGTGCGGGCCGCGACGGTGCCACGAGCGCGGAAGCCGATGGGGCGGCGACCATCGGCCGCCGTGCAGTGACGTCGCCGTCGAGATCGGCCTCCAGGCGGGTCCAGAAGTCATCGGCATGCGCCGGGACGGGCAGCATCTGCAGGGCGGTGCGGACGACGCCGTCCAGCCGCACGTCGGCGTCGGTCATCCCACCTCCTCGCCCAGGATCCGACCCAGCCGACGCCGAGCCGGGAGGAGCCGGGAGGCCACCGTCCCCGGAGCCACCCCGAGGATCTCCGCCGCCGCGCGATGATCGAAGCCCTCACCGTCGACCAGGACCACGGTGACGCGCTGGTCGAGGGGGAGGCTGGCCAGGGCGTTGCGCACCGTCTCGGCGGCGCCGACCACCCGTTCGGGGCCTGGTTGTCCGGAGACCGGGTCGACCGGAGCGTCGGCGCTGAGAGGGGTCCGCTTGCGCCGTCGCAGCTCGTCGATGCACGAGTTGTAGGTGATGCGATAGAGCCAGGTGCCGAAGTCGCGGCCGGCACGGAACCTCGCCAGGGTCCGGAAGGCATTGAGATAGGCCGCCTGCAGCGCATCGTCCATGCGGTCCCGGTCGGCCAGGAGCCGGAACGCCAGGCCCCGCATCCGGCCGTCGTGACGGCGCAGGAGCTCGTCGAAGGCCGGTCGCTCGCCCGCCCGGGCCAGCTCGACCAGCTCGACGTCGGGGAGCGTGGTGGAAGAGGAGAGCATCGAAGAGGTTCGGCGAGCCGGGCCCACCCGTCGAGGGCACGCCCGCCGGACGCACACCGTCGAGACCAGATGCTAGAGGCCGCGCACGAGGGCCGCACGTCCATGCTCGAACGAAGTCCCCCCGGGGTGCCCGCCAGCGCCGTCATCGCCGGGGTCGAGGGTGAGCAGCACGACGGCAGCGGCCACTGCCAGGAGCACGCACACAGCGGCGATGATGCGCCCCAGACGCCTGTTGGCGGCTCGGCGTCGGGCGGCCTCCTCCGGGCTCAGCTCGGGTGGCACGGGGTAGCGCGGGTCTCCGTCCACCGTGTCGGCTAGGCCTTGCCCCGGCGCTCGATGGCCTGGCTGGCCTCGGTGATCATGCGCGACCGGGTTACGGCACCGCGAGGGCGCCGGGGTCGACCGGGAGCTCGGCGGAGGGTTCGAGGACGAGGGCCGGGGTGGCGTCCTTGGCCTGGCTGGCCAGGGTGTCGGGGAACAGCCCGGTGCCGATGGTGACCACGACGCACAGGACCAGGGCCAGGCCGGCGGCGACGGGGATCCGGATCCGTCGCGGCTCGCCGGCGTCCTCCACCGACATGAACATGGACACGATGATCCGCAGGTACAAGAAGGCAGCGATGACCGCCGTGATCATGGCGATGACGGCCAGCCAGGTGGAACCGGCGTCGACGGCGGCGGTGATCACGTAGAACTTGGCGAAGAACCCTGACGTCAACGGCACGCCGGCCTGGGCGAAGAGGAAGAACGCGAAGGCCAGCGCCAGCACCGGTCGGTCCCGTGACAACCCCCGGTAGTCGTCGAGGCTGTGGCCGATGTCGCCCCGCCGACCCACCAGCGTGACGACCCCGAAGCTGCCCGCCACCATGAAGGTGTAGGCCGCCAGGTAGAACAGCGCCGCCTCGACCCCTCGCTCGCTGGCCGCCTGGACAGCGACCAGGATGAAGCCGGCGTGGTTGATCGACGAGTAGGCCAGCATCCGCTTCACGTCGGTCTGCACCACCGCCAGCACCGACCCGACCACCATGGTGATGGCGGCCACGGCGTACACGATCGGCTGCCAGTCGAGGCTGTAGGTGCCGAAGGCGAGGTAGAAGACGCGCAGCAGGCCCGCGAACCCGGCCACCTTCACGCCTGAGGCCATCCAGGCCACGCTCGGGCTCGGCGCCCCCTGGTAGACGTCGGGCGTCCAGAAGTGGAAGGGGACCGCGGCGACCTTGAAGCCGAACCCCACGAGCAGCAGCGCCATTCCCGCCAGCAACAGGCCGCCGTCGCCGAGCACCGTGGTGGACAGATACGACGAGATGTCGACGAGGTT
>JBDSUN010000098.1:0-20940 GCA_039927735.1 Acidimicrobiales bacterium
CCGACCGACCCACGGCGCACCCTCGGCGAGCGGATCGGCGAGCACGCGCCACGCGCCATAGCTCGGCACGCCGATGGCACCCCAGACCAGCAGATATCCGGCGACGAAGAACGGGACCGGAGCGACGCGTCCCCGGGTCGCCGCGCGAGCGTAGAGCCGGACCATCGGCGAGATGGCGGGAAACATCATCGCCGCCATCATCGCCACCCAGCCGACAACGAAGGCGGCCATCGACATCGCCGGCATGGACGTCATATCGCCCATCGAGCCGTCGGCACGCATCGAGGCCATGTCATTAGCCATTCGAACTGACCACCACCACCCGGCCGCCGCACCCGCCAACAGGCCAACGGGAATCAGCAACTCGACCGTACGCGACAACCGAGCTCGCTCGCTCCATCCCGCTCCGTCCGTAGTGCTGACCGTCCACCGCCACTCCGATCTCCATCGAGCGCGCAAACCGTGAGTGGACCTGGTCCGCGCAACCGTCTCCTCGGTCGCTCCGGCTGGATGGCCTACAGGGTTCGTCGCCATTGGGTCATCCCCACCGCTGCGGGTCGTCGGGGTCAATCCCGAGGCAGAGCTTGGCGATGAGTTCGTGCGCGAGGAACGTGTTGCCGGGGTGGAATCGACCCATGCGGACGTCGCGGAAGATCTGCTCGAGGCGGTTTCGCTTGAACACTCCGGCGCCCCCGGACAGATCGAGGGCGCGGTCGACGATGTCGAACGACTCGGTGATCACCCGATAGCGGGTCCCAACGATTCGCACTGGCCAGTCGGCGTGTTCGACACCGGTTGCCCAGTCGCCAGTGGTGCGGTCGAGGAGGGCCTCACTGGCGTCCAGCGCGATGCGCATCTCGGAGATGTGGTGCTGGACCTCGGGGTGGTGGGCCATCGAGTTCGTAAGAGCGACGGAGCTGCGTGTCGGCACCTTCGCCAAGGTGATGTCGTACGCTCGGCGCGCGGCACCGTGGTACACCGCGGCGAAGCCGAGGAGCGCCCAGGCGAACACTGAGACGTGGAACAGGTCAGCGCCGGCGAACCCGGGGGGGCAGACCCGTACGACCATGTCATCGGGGGCGACGGCGTCGGTGAGCACGGTGTCGTGGCTCTGCGTGGCCCGCATGCCGAGCGTGTCCCATGTCTCGACGATGTCCACGCCTGGCGTGTCGCGGCGGAAGAACGCGTGCACGATCTTCGGCTCCGACGGATCTGTTGCGTCCATGGCGTGGAAGCCCGCGTAGTCCCACACCGGGGACAGGCTGCCGAAGATCTTGTGACCGTTGACCTTCCATCCGCCGTCCACCTTCTCGGCTGAGGCCGAGGAGAGCAGGACCGGGATGTCGTTGCCTGCCTCGCCGTGGATGGCCGCGAAGATCTTGCCCGCCCCGGCCTCCTCGAGCACGAAGCGGGCGGACTCGTCGCCGGCGCGGAGCAGGTCGGCGGCCACACCGGTCCAGTAGATGTGCATGTTGACGGCAACCGCGGAAGCAGGTGCCACGTACGCTAGGCGCCGAAGGGCTTGGCTCACCTGGTCGAGGAGCAGGCCGGAACCGCCGAACTCCTCCGGCACGGCGATGTTGAGGAAGCCGGTGGCCTTGAGCGCCTCGAAGTCCTCGGTGAAGAACGTGTTCTCTCGGTCGTAGATCGGTGCACGTTCGTCGATGGCGGCGAGCAGGTCGGATGGGAGGAGACGTTCGATGGTCTCCTCGGCTGCGGGCGCGTTCGTCGAAGGGGTTGTCGTGGTCATGGTTCGTTCTCCTGTGTGGTGGTCAGCTGGGTGGCGACGGAAACTGTTCGTGCATGGGCCCGATGCCGTCCACGGCGGTCACCACGTCGGCGGGGATGCCCAGTCGGGCTGCCGCTTCTCGAAGTGATTCGGGGTTCGGTGCCTCGTAGAGACAGAAGGTCTTGCGCTTGTCGGCCGAGAGGAACGACAGGATCCACTTCACGCCGACCTCGTCATTGACGGCTCTGATTCCGTCGCCGTCGAGCGCGTCAGGGTCGAGCCCGCCGAGAAACTCTCGTTCGATCACGTACAAGCCCATCGTGGTCCTCTTTCGTGTGTCGTCGCTGTCGATGACGGTACGAAATGTCGACGTCGGTGTCATCGCCTGTCCTGACTGTTCCGTGGCAACGAATGCGCGACCAGAGCGATGGGCCTATAGTCAGGATTGACTATCGGGTGGTTGCCCGGGGTCGAGCGAAGGCGCACATGGGCACGTCTCGAACAGCGATGGCAACGGTGCTGTTCACCGACATCGTCGAGAGCACCGCCCATCGCAGCACGATGGGAGAGGTCGAAGCCGATCGCGTCTTCCGCGCCCACGAGCAGCAGCTGCGAGGCATCGTCAGCGATCACGCGGGCCGGGTCCTCAAGACCGCGGGCGATGGGATCATGGCGGTGTTCGACGCCGCTTCCGACGGCGTGGCCGCCGCGGTCGCGCTCCAGCAAGGCGTCCACACCGAGACGCCGGATCTCCACATCCGCGTTGGGCTCGCGGCCGGAGATGTGAGCTGGGAGGCCGACGACTGCTTCGGTCTCCCGGTCGTCACCGCAGCCCGTCTCGAGTCTGCTGCCGGGGCCGACGAGATCCTGGTGTCCGCCGTGGTGCGGCTCATGGCGGGCGACCGCGCCGGCGTGATCTATCGAGCCGTCCCGGCGATGGAGCTCAAAGGACTCAGCGGGTCGGTCGATGCGTTCACGGTCACCTGGGAACCGATTCAGGCGACGTTCAGCGGGTGGGCATTCCCGTTCACCCTGTCCTCGCCGACCGGCCGACCCTTCGTCGGCCGCGACGACGAAGTCGAGACGCTTCGCCGCTGCTGGTCCGACGTGAGAGGTGGCGAACCCCGCATCGTCCTGATCGGTGGAGACGCCGGTGCAGGCAAGACTCGGCTCGCAACCCGTCTGGCTCAAGATGGCCACGCCGCTGGCGGCATCGTGTTGAGCGGCGCATGCGACAGCGACCTGTCGCTCCCATATCAGCCGTGGGTGATGGCGTTGCACCAGCTCCTGGTGCAGATGTCGGAAGCAGATCTGGATGCGATGCGGCCTGACCTCTGCCACCTTTCGGTTCTCGTCCCACAGATCGATCAGCTCGTGGCCGGGCTGGTGCGTCCCGAGCCAGCCGACCCCGAGGCCGAGCGCCACCGGGTGTTCAGCGCCATCCGGGCTGTCCTGGCCTCCGCCGCGGCGCAAGCTCCGGTCATCCTGGTACTCGACGATCTGCACTGGGCCGGCCATCAGACGCTCGCGGTCCTGCGCTACCTGGCCCGGACCGAACCCGTCCCAGGCATCTTGATCCTCGGTACCTTCCGCGACAATCGCGACGAGGTCGGCAGCCCGCTCGCCGAAGCGCTCGCCGAGCTTCGACGAGTCGACTGGGTCACCCGCATCAAGCTCGGCGGACTCACTCCGGACGCCGTCCTCGAGTTCCTCGCTGGACGCGAGGACGTCCCCGGTGATCTCGTCGAACTGGCGACCTACGTCAGTGAGCAGACGGGAGGCAACCCATTCTTCATCTCCGAGGTCTGCGACCATCTGGTCCGATCACCGGGCGCAGATGGAGGAGTCCCCGAGAGCATCCTGGAGACGGTCGTGGCGCGATTGCAGCGACTCTCGACCGAGGGGCGGGACCTGGCCGAGCTGATCGCCGTGGCCGCCACGCGCGTCGAGCTGGCCGTGATCATCGAGGCATCGACCAACGAGATGCGGCAGGTGCCCGCGACGCTCAAGGAACTCCTCGACACCGGTCTGGTCGAAGAGCTTCCGGGGACACTGCCGACCTACCAGTACACCCATGCACTGCTGTGCGACGCAGTGGTCGAGTCGCTGCCAGCGCTGAGCAGATCGGACCTCCATCTCCGCATCGCCCGAGCGCTCGAACGGTCCCACGAAGGCGATCGACGACTTGTGCTGGCCAGTCTCACCCGCCACTTCGCAGCCGCCGCAGCGGTCGGTGGTCGAGACAAGGCCGTGTACTACGGCGGTCGAGCGGCTGCCCAGGCGCGCCGAACCTCGGCCTACGACGAGGCCATCACGCTGCTTCGCGTCGCGCTGGATGTCGTGCCCGACGGCACCGTTGAACAAGCGTCGCTGCTCGTCGACATGGTCGACCTGTTGCAACGATCTGGGCGACTTCTCGATGCAGCCCGTACGGCGAGCGTCGCCTACGAGGCAGCGTCGCTCGCCGACGATCTGAGACTTCGGGCCGAGGCCGCGATGAGCTTCGAGAAGTCAGCACACCTTGCCCACATCCCGGTCGACGAACGAGCGACCGTTCCCTTTCTTCTCCACGACGTGCTCCAGAGTCTCGACGATCAGGATCCGGCACTCCGCGCCCGGC
This sequence comes from Acidimicrobiales bacterium, assembly GCA_039927735.1. Classification (GTDB taxonomy): domain Bacteria; phylum Actinomycetota; class Acidimicrobiia; order Acidimicrobiales; family VFJN01; genus VFJN01. The sequence goes on from JBDSUN010000098.1 coordinate 4,350, forward strand.
TGCTCGCTTCACTGGCGCGAGCCAAGGCGCTCATCGGCGACCCCGAAGCTCCAGAGCTCGCCCGGGCCGCCGTCAGCGCCGCACGGCAGATCGACGGCCCCGAGGCGATCAGCCTGGCCCTCGAGGTCGCCACCATCGCCGCCATCGATCCGATCGAGAAGCTCGAGGTCGCCATCGAGCTCGAACGGGCGACCGCCCAGACCGGGGACGCCTGGCGCTCGATGTGGGCAACCGGCAGTCAGGTCGCCGCCAATCTGGAACTCGGCCGGCTCGACGACGTCCGTCCCGTGCTCGACCGTCAACGCAAAGCAGCCCAGACGCTCCAGTTCCCGCTGTTCCGATTCCAAGCCCACATCTTCACCGCCGCACTCGCGCTGGCAGATGGCCACTTCGAGGAAGCGGAGACGGAGGTGGAGGCCGCCGCCCAGGTCGAGCTCGCCGACGACGACCTTCCCCAGAGCGGGGTCTACGGCCTCTTGATGTTCATGATCCGCCGCGAACAGGGACGCCTCGTCGAGATGCGCCCCGTCCTCCACCTCCTCAGCCAGAGCGACGACACCGATGGCGTATGGGGTCCGGGTCTTGTCCTCGCATACGCCGAGCTCGGCATGTCTGCTGAAGCCAACCAAGCCTTCGACGAGCTGGGCGCAAACAGCTTCGCCGGTGTCACCAGAGATCGGCTCTGGCCCATCTCGCTGAGCTTCCTCGCCGAGACCGCCATGCTGCTCGAACGCAACGAGCACGCTGAGGTGCTCGTCGAGGAGCTGGACCGCTTCGCGGGCCGGACGCTCATGGCCGGGTTCACCGTGTCAGCGGGCCCCGCCGACCGATTGCGGGCCGGACTCGCTGAGATGGCCGGCCGCCCGAGCGATGCAGATGCGCACATCGGGGCGGCTCTGGCCCTCGCCGAGCAGAGCGGATCCCCCGTGTGGTCGTCGCACGTCGAGGCCACGTGGTCGTGGATCCTCGCCCGTCGCAGCGACTCGGCCGGAGCGACCGACCACGCCGACCGTGCTCGCCACCTCGCATCCGGCCCCGAGTCGTCCGAGGGTGTCATCGACCGACTGCTGCCGACGACAGCACGCGCCGTCGCGACCCCCCTGCCCGCGTTGCCCGACGGGCTCTCGACCCGAGAAGCCGAGGTCCTTGTCCTCGTCGCGGCCGGTCGCTCCAACCGTGACATCGCCGAGACCCTGTTCATCAGCCCCAACACCGCCGCCAACCACGTCCGTTCCATCCTTCAGAAGACGGGCTCGTCCAACCGCACCGAAGCAGCGGCGTACGCAGTGCGCCACCATCTCAACTGACGTCGAACGGCTCTGCTGCGCTGATCGATCCTTCGTCGAGTGCGCTCATCGGGCAGGATGACGAGCGAAATCGGCCCGGAGCCGTCCGTCGGCCGCCCATATGAGCAAGCTGATGCACAAGTTGTTGCCCATGGCGCAGGGATTCCCGACGTTTGGTCCATCGACCGTGGCACACCATCGTTCGCTCGGCTACCGTCCTCGCAGGCCGAGTGATCGGTCGGCGGGCGCGCCACATTCATCCATCCTCAGGAGAAGCATGCGCAAGCTCAGGATCGTGCTGGCCGGCGTGCTCGTCGCCGGCAGCCTCGCCGTACCGATCGCCCTTGCCGGTGCCGGACCGTCTGGCGGTGCAGCGCCGACCGGCGAGACAGGCGAGCTCGTCGTCCTCTACGCCGATGGTGTGGACGCCGCCACCGCCCGAGCGGCCATCGACGCGGCGGGGGGCAGGGTGACCAAGGAGGTCACCAGCATCGGTGTGGCCCAGGTGTTCACCGAAGATGCCGGCTTCGCCCAGGCGGTGAAGGCGAGCGGCGCCGTCAAAGGCGTCGCCCGCAACCACGCCGTCGGTACGTCCCGCCAGGGCATGGCCCACCGCTTCGCCGAGGAGCGGGCACTCGACGACCGCGCCGGCTTCGCGCTCGGCAATCCGGGAAGCAACAACGCCGGCGGTGTCGGCGTCGCCCCCAAGAAGCCCGGCCCCGAGACGTTTTCGCACCTGCAGTGGGACATGGACATGATCGATGCCCCCGAGGCGCACGACACCACCAAGGGTGGCGGCACCCTGGTCGGCATCATCGACACCGGCATCGACGGCTCCCACCCTGACCTCGCCGCCAACTTCGACGCCGACCTCAGCGAGAACTTCACGACCGACATCCCCGACATCGACGGTCCGTGCGAGTACGACGGCTGCGTGGACCCGCCCAACGTCGACCACGGCGGTCACGGCACCCACGTGGCGGGCACCGTCGCCGCCGACGACAACGGCCTCGGCATCATGGGGGTCGCCCCCGACGCCACGCTGGTGAACCTGCGCGCCGGCCAGGACTCCGGCTACTTCTTCTTCCTGGAGACGGTCAGCGCCATCACCGCAGCCGCCGACAAGGGCATCGACGTGGTGAACATGAGCTTCTACACGGACCCGTGGCTCTACAACTGCACGTCCCGAGCCGACTACCTCTCCGGCGAGGTCAGCGATGAGCAGCTCGCGGAGCAGGCCATGATCCGCGAGGGCATCATCGAGGCGGTCGAATACGCCCGCAACGCGGGCGTCACCCTCGTGGCTGCCGCTGGCAACCAGGCCACCGACCTGGCCGCTCTCGAGCGGGTCGACGCCTCCAGCCCCGATTACCCGCCCGGCATCGAGGCCGAGCGCGTCGTCACCAACAACTGCCTCGACCTCCCGTCCGAGGCGCCGGGTGTGATCCAGGTGTCCTCGCTCGGACCGTCCGGCAACAAGGCCGACTACTCGACCTACGGCGCCGACGGTGCCATCGACGTGTCGGCGCCCGGTGGCTGGTATCGCGACTACATCGGGACCCGGTTCTACCGGCAGCCCGAGAACATGATCCTCTCCACCTACCCGGTCGAGGTCGCCGCGGAGGAGGGCGGGGTGAACCCCGGGGGAGGGGTGAAGGACCCGCACTTCTACAAGCGTGACTGCACCCAGGGGAAGCCCTGTGGGTACTACCAGTACCTGCAGGGGACCTCGATGGCGTCGCCCCACGCCGCCGGTGTCGTAGCGCTGATCATCGCCGCCTACCGCGAGGAGCACGGTGTCGACCCGTCACCGGACCAGGTCGGGCAGATCCTGGCGGCCAGCGCCACGGACACCCCGTGCCCCGATGCGTCCGACCTCATCTACACCGATGAAGGCCGACCCGAGTCGTGGAACGCGCACTGCGATGGCGATGCGGACTACAACGGCATCTACGGCGACGGCGTCATCAACGCCGCTCGAGCCGTCGCCAGCGTCTAGCCGCCAGCGCTTCCAGGAGGGGGCCCGGTCCACAACCGGGCCCCCTCTGGTCTACAGGGCGGCCGGCTGACCCCCGGTTGGCGCTGTCGCGCTTCAGTAGTACGCGGGCTCCTTGTTGGGCATGAGCCAGATGGCGAGCAGGCCCGGGAACGTCAGGAGGCCGCCCAGCACGACGCCCAGGAGCGGTCGGCACCGCCGCCGACCGATCCTCCACCCCACGAACGCGCTCACGACGAGCCCCAGGAGGGCACCGACGAGCATCCCCAGTTGCGGCCCAGTAGCACTCAGCAGCTCAGCAGTCATGGGTACGTGATCGGCGCAGCTCGACGCCCAGTGCATAGGCCGATCGAACCCAAACTCGACGAGTTCGATCAGCCGAGGCAGGCGTAGCTGCCGGCGGGGCTCGTGCCGTCGGCGTTCGCATCAGAGCCCGCTACCGAGGGGCGGGGTCTTCCTAGGAAGTGCTTTGGTCCTGCCGATGTCGGGACCTTCGCCTCCTGCGCTCTCGAGGGCTGGTCCGTACGTTGAGACCAGATCCTCACACGAAGCCAGGAGACATCATGACAACGATCACCCGAGACCCAGTCGTAACGCCGAACGGGGTCAACCCGGCGGTCCAGCCTGTCGTAGCCCTCAAGCGGCGCACCATCGACAGCGTCCTGATCGGCGTCGGCGCCGTCGTCACCGTCGTCCTCGTCGTAGCCGGAGGCCTGCTCACCTGGGGCGCCAGCTTCTCGAACGACTACGTCGCCGACGAGCTCTCCTCCCAGAACATCAGCTTCCCCCCGGCCGCCGCCCTCGAGGAGGAGGGTCGGACGGATCTGCTCCCGTTCGCCGGCGAGGCCGTGACCACAGGTCCCGAGGCCGAGGCCTACGCCAGCTTCATCAACGGTCACCTCGAGGGGATCGCCGACGGTGCCACGTTCGCTGACCTCGGCGCCGTGGAGCGTGAGGCCGGAGCAGCTGTCGAGGCCGCCACGGCTGATGGCGCCAGCGCCACCCAGGTCGCCGAGCTGCAGGGCGAGGCGGACGCCGTCACCGGCCAGCGGGACAGCTTGTTCCGAGGCGAGACCCTCAGGGGCCTGCTGTTGAGCGCCTTCGCCTGGTCGACGGTCGGGCGCATCGCCGGCATCGCTGCCATCGTCGCCTTCGCAGCGGCCGGCGCCATGCTGGTGCTTGTCGGCTTCGGCCTTCGCCACCACCACAAGGTGGTTCAGACCAGCTAGTACGAGTGCAGGAAGCGAGCGGGGTGCCCTCAGGGCACCCCGCTCGTGCGCGCGACAGGCGCCTCGCGCCTCCACGGCTGGGACTTCCTGACGGGGTAGGCCTCGGCGGCGATCGGCTCGGTGGCGGCCGGTGCGTCGTAGTCTTCGCCGGTGCACTCGCCCCTGCCGACGACATGGGAGGCGACCCGCCTCGGGCTGCAGCGGGTAGCGGTGCACGTGCTGGCTCGCCGTCGCTCCGCGCTGGTGGGCAAGATCGGCTTGCGGGCCACCCCGGGCGGGCTCGGCACCCCGGCGGCGGGGCCTGAGCACGAGGTGGTGCGCACGTCCGGGGCGTGGCTGCTCCGGGAGCGCACGGGCGAGGCGGCCACCATCCGGTCGTTGCTCCTGTCCGAGGCGACGCTGGCTGACGCCGCCCGGCTCGTCGGTGTCGACCTCGACGCGCCGTTCGACGCCGGCCACGACACCCCTCCAGTCGGGGACCCGGACGCGCCCCTCGACATCGACCCGAAGGCCGCGACCGTCCTCGGGGACTGGTTCGCCTTCGGATGGGGCGTGCTCGACGAGGCCGCCGCATCCGTCGGGCCGGCCGGGACGCCATCGGTGGTGCAGCTGTGGCCCGAGCACTTCGACGCAGGGTGCGACGTCGCCGCCGGTGGCGGGCGGGCGAACCTGGGGGCCTCGCCAGGCGATGCCGGCCACGCCTCGCCCTACCTCTACGTCGGCCCATGGGGGCCGGAGCGGCCCGGCGACCCTGACTACTGGAACGAGCCGTTCGGTGCGGTGCTCGGCCACGCCGAGCTGATGGCGGCCTCGGATCCCTACAGCTCCGCAATCGCCTTCTTCGGTCGCGGGATCAACCTGCTGACGGCTGGCTGACCGGACCTCGTCCGAGCGCAGGCGTCGAAGGATCCGGCTGCCAAGACGCCCGGCGACCGAGCCCTGGTCAGATGGGGGCCGTCATGGCCCGCATGTCGTCGTCGATGGCGGCGAGGACCCGGTCGATCATCGCCTGGCGCAGGGCCAGCTTGGTGTGGCTGTAGGCGCCGGTGCGGAGCTGGCCGAGGCGGCGGGCCTCGTCGATGACGATCCCCTCGAGATCGGCGGCGGGCACGACCCGGTCGAGGTAGCCGGCCTCCACCGCGCCGGCGGGGTCGTAGATCTCGGCCTGGACGGCGCTGCGGGTGAGGTGCGAAGGGGCCAGCCGGGCCTGGGCCAGCTCGACGGCGTAGTGGGGGAGGCCCATGCCGATGGCCGTCTCGTTCAGGCCGATCTTGGCCGGACCGTCGCCCCCGATCCGGGTGTCGCAGGAGAGCGTGAGCAGCGCCCCGGCGGCCAGGGCATGCCCGGTGACGCCGACCACAACTGGCTGGGGATGGCCGTAGATGCGCATGAGCAGCTTGCCGCCCGAGCCCACCAGCGCCTGCGTGCGCTCGATGCCGGCGGTCATCTCGGCGAGGTCGAACCCGGCCGAGAGCTTGCCCTCTCGCCCAAGGATGGCGACCGATGAGGCTGAGGCGATCGCCCCGTCAAGAGCCCCGTGCAGCAGCTCGATCACCCGGTGGCTGACGACGTTCACCTTGCCGTCGTCCAGGCGGACGACGGCTACGCCGTCCTCGATCGTGCAGGTGAGCGGGTCAGCGGAGAGGTCGGACATGCGAGGGGACGCTATCTCTCGTCATACTTGACAGTCCGTGTCAGCAGGAGATCCCTACGGTGACCTCCATGCCCACCACAGCACTTCCCAGCTGCCCGAGGCCCTCGCGGCCGCCGCAGATAGGGTCCGCCGCCATGCCCGCTCCCTCCCGATCCGAGGCGGCCATCCAGGCCACAGGCCTCGTCCGCCGGTTCGGCGACTTCACCGCCGTGGACGGCGTCGACCTCGACATCCAGCCCGGCGAGATCTATGGCTTCCTCGGCCCGAACGGGGCCGGCAAGTCCACCATGGTGCGCGTCCTCTGCACGCTGATCAGCCCCGACGGCGGCTCGGCCACCGTGGCCGGGTTCGACGTGGCGACCGAGCCCGACCAGGTGCGGCTGCGGATCGGGGTGGCCCTGCAGGACGCCGCCCTCGACGAGAAGCAGACCGGCATCGAGCTCCTCCGCCTCCAGGGCCGCCTCTATGGGCTCAGCAAGGCGGAGGTGGCCTCCCGCCTCGAGGACCTCGAGCAGCTCGTCGACATCGGCGACGCCCTGGGCCGCCCGATCGGCACCTACTCGGGCGGCATGAAGCGCCGGCTGGATCTGGCCGCGGCTCTGGTCCACAACCCTGATGTGCTCTTCCTCGACGAGCCGACCACCGGCCTCGACCCGGTGAGTCGCCTCAAGGTGTGGGAAGAGGTCCACTCGCTCAACGACCAGCTGGGCATGACCATCTTCCTCACCACCCAGTACCTGGAGGAGGCCGACGAGCTGGCCGACCGGGTGGGGATCATCGCCGCGGGCAAGCTCGTCGCGGAGGGCACCCCCGAGGAGCTCAAGCGCTCCATCGGCGAAGACGTCATCATCGCCCGCATCGAGGGTGATGCCGACGCCGCCCGAGCGGCGGTCGCCGACCTCGACGGGGTCAGCTCCACCGACCTGCATGGCGACGAGCTCACCATCGCCTCGGCCACGGGGGCTGCGCTGATCAGCCCGGTGGCCGTAGCGCTCAGCAACCAGGGAGTGCGGGTGAAGGAGCTGACCCTCCGGACCCCGACCCTCGACGACGTGTTCCTCGAGCTCACCGGCAACCGCATCGGCGTGGGCGACGAGTCCGAGGAGGACGACCAGTGACGGCTGTGACCACCACCCCGGCGCCCACGGACCGCGGTCCGGTCATCCGGGCCCGCAAGGCGGGGTTCGTCACCGACACCGTGAGCGTGGCCGGCCGCGCCCTCCGTGGCATCCCGCGCGAACCGGAGACGATCCTGCCGGCGCTGTTCATCCCGCTGTTCTTCTTCGTCGTCAACGTCGGCGCCCTGCAGGACTTCAGCGAGCGGGGCATCGCCGACTTCGACTACAAGGCGTTTCAGCTGCCGGTGGCGATCATCTTCGCCGTCACCGGCATCTCCCGGGCGTCGACGCTGGTCACCGACATCCAGGGCGGGTACTTCGACCGGTTGCTGATGACGCCGGTCCGACGGCTGTCGCTCCTGCTCGGCCTGATGGTGGCGGACTTCGCCCTGGTTTGCGCCCTGTGCGTGCCGGTGCTCGGGCTGGGGTTTGCCCTCGGGGTCCGCTTCGAGACGGGCGTCATCGGGGTCGTGGCCTTCATCGGCCTGGCCGGCCTCTGGGGGCTGGTGTTCACCGGCTTCCCCTACGCCATCGCCCTGAAGACGGGGAACCCGGGAGCGGTGGCCTCGAGCTTCATCCTGTTCTTCCCGTTCGCCTTCCTCACCACCTCCACGCTGCCTCGTGAGGCGCTCACCGGCTGGCTCGACACGGTGGCCGGCTACAACCCGGTCACCTACCTGCTCGAGGGCCTTCGGGCCCTGGTGACGGAGGGCTGGGCCTGGGGGTCGCTCGGCAAGGCCCTGCTGGCGGTGGCCATCGTCGGCACCCTGAGCATGTCGATGTGCTTCGCTGCGCTCCGAGGCCGGCTGAAGCGAGGCTGACGGCTCGTCAGCCTGTCCCCGTCGAGAGGTGGGTGGAGAGGAAGGCCCGGGTCAGCTCCCAAGCATGGGCCGCGGCATCCTCGTCGTAGAAGCCCATCTCGGTGGCCTCGTGGTTGTCGAAGGCGTGGCCGGCCCCGGCCTCCACGTTGAGCTCGATGGCGGGGTGCTGCGGAACGGCCGCGATCACAGCATCGATCTGGTCGGTCGGGATGAACGGGTCGTCTCCGCCGAAGTGCAGCAGCGTGGGCACGCTGATGCCCCCGAACCGCCCGACCGCCCCCGGGACTCCGGAGCCGTAGTAGCTCACGACCGCATCCGGATCACCCTGGAGGGCACACTCCACCGCCAAGGTCCCACCCAGGCAGAACCCGAGGACTCCGACCGGGCCCGTCACCTCGGGCAGCGCGCGCAGGTGGGCCAGCGTGGCGAGGCAGTCGCCGACGGCAGCCGCTGGATCCAGCTGCCCGACCAGCTCCATCGATCGGGTCAGGCCGGCCACGTCGTGGGCGGCGGCGTGCCCAGGAGCGAACCTCCAGAACAGGTCGGGGGCGGCGACCGTGTAGCCGAGACCGGCGAGGCGATCGGCCACCGCGGTGATGTAGGCGCCCACCCCGAAGATCTCCTGGATCAGCAGGAGGCCGGCGCCGTTGCGCTCCTCCGGGATCACCACATGGGCCGCGAACGTGCCGTCCTCGACCATCACCTCGTCGGTGCGGACCGTCATGAGTCGTCTTCCTCCGTCACGAAGTCGATGAGGCGCTCGACTGCCCCCACGAGGGTCGGGTCGAGATCGGCGTAGCTGCGAACGCTACCGAGGAGCGTCTTCCAGAACGCCCCGGGGTGATCGGTGATCCTGAGGGCCTCGAGCACACCCGCCTTCCATGGCAACCCGCACGGCACCTCCGGCCAGGCGTCGATGCCGGCCACGGCCGGCCGGATGGCGGCCCACACGTCGACGAAGGGGGTGCCCGTCACCAGCACGTGCGGGTGACGCACCTCTCGGGCCGCCCGCCACTCCTTGGAGCCGTCGACGAGGTGGTCGAGCAGGACGCCGAGGCGGCGCCCCGGCGCCGGGTCGAGGTCCCGCACGACGTCGGTCAGGTCGTCCATGCCGTCGAGGCGCTCGACCACCACCCCGAGGTCGCGCAGGTCATCCCCCCAGACCTTCTCCACCAGCTCGGCGTCGTGGATGCCCTCGACGAGGATCCGGCTGGCCCGAGCCACCCGCGCGGGTCGACCGGTGGCCGCCAGCGATCCAGACGCCGTCGTCGCCGTCGGTCTGGGGCTCGCGATGGGCGCCACGAGGGTGCTCGGCTCGCCCTCCACGAGGAAGCCGCCCGGGTGGTTGCGCAGGGGCCGGTCGGCGTCATGCCGGTCGCGCAGCACGACGATCTGGTCGCTGAAGGAGCGGATGGCCCCGACCACGCCGCTGGCCCGGTGCTCCACGACGAGGCCGATGCGGGCGGGCACGCTGGGGTGTGAGCGCCGCGTCGCCCGACTGCCCTCGAGGTCGATGGGCTCGGACAGGATGCCGTCGGGCCGCACGCCGGAACGGTACCGACCCGGTGCGGGACGGGCGGGGACCGTCTGTGAGGATGGAGCGGTGATCCTCGTCGACGCGTCCGAGGTGATGGTCAGCCGCCCGGGCAAGCCGCTCTTCGAAGGACTGTCGGTGACGGTCTCGAGCGGCGATCGGCTGGGCGTCGTCGGGATCAACGGTGGCGGGAAGTCCACGCTGCTGAAGGTGCTGGCCGGCACGGTGGAACCGGAGCGGGGCGTGGTCCGGCGAGGTCGCGACACCCGCCTGTCGGTCCTCGACCAGGATGCGCCCCTCCCACCCGGCACCGTGGCGGAGGCGGCCGGCCCCGGCTGGGAGGCGGAGTCGATCCTCGACCGCCTCGGCATGGGCGCGGCCGTCGACACGGATGTGGCCACGCTGTCGGGCGGCATGATCAAGCGGGTGGCCCTCGCTCGAGCGCTGGTCGGGGTGGGCGGTCCCGACGGTGACGCCGACGAGGGAGATCTGCTCATCCTCGACGAGCCCACCAACCACCTCGACCTCGACGGCATCGCTTGGCTGGAGGACTGGCTGGCCCGGTTCCCGGGCGGGCTCGTACTGGTCACCCACGACCGCCACGTGCTCGACCGCGTCACCAACAACGTGCTCGAGATCGATCGCGGCCGCACCTACCTCCACGTCGGAGGCTATCAGAGCTGGCTCGACGGGCGGGCCGAACGGGCGCAGCAGTCCGAGCAGGCCGAGACCAAGCGCCGGAACCTGGCCCGAGCCGAGCTGGCCTGGTTGCGACGGGGCGCCCCCGCCCGCACCCGCAAGCCGCAGGCCCGCATCGATGCCGCCACCGCCCTCGTCAACGCCCGCCCCGAGGCCGCCGCCCGTCAGGGGGACCTGCCGCTCTACGTCGAGACGCCGCGCTTGGGCGACCAGGTGGTGGAGCTGCACGGGGTGGGAGACGGCTACGGCGAGGAGTGGTTGTTTCGTGGCGTCGACCTGGCCCTCGACCCGCGCGAGCGCCTCGGGGTCGTGGGCCCCAACGGTGCCGGCAAGTCCACCCTGCTCGAGGTGATCGCCGGTCGTCGTACGCCGCGCGAGGGTCGCATGGTGCACGGCTCCACCGCGCGCGTGTCGGTGTACGACCAACGCGGCGACCGCTTGGACCCGAAGCAACGGGTGCGGGAGGCGGTGGCCGGGCCCCATCGGCAACCCGACTGGACCGATGCTCGGCTCCTGGAGGCGTTCTGGTTCGAGGACGACTCGCAATGGGCGCCCATCGAGCTGCTGTCAGGCGGTGAGCGACGTCGGGTGCAGCTGCTGCTCACGCTGGCCCAGAAGCCGAACGTGCTGCTCCTGGACGAGCCCACCAACGACCTCGACCTCGACACCTTGCGAGCCCTTGAGGACTTCCTCGACGACTGGCCCGGCGCCCTGCTCGTCGTCAGCCACGACCGCGCCTTCCTGGAACGCACGGTGACCGACGTGCTGGTGCTCGACGGTGTGGGCTCGGCGGCTCGCCGCCCGGGGGGCTACGGCGCGTGGGACGCCCAACGACGTTCGCAGGCATCGGGAGGAGGGCGTCGGGCACCATCCGTCGTGACGACCTCGGGCACGGCATCGGGGGAACCTCGGCCGCAGGAGCGGCCGGTCAAGGTGCCCACCGGCCGCTCCCACAGCACGCTGCGAGCCTTGCTGAAGGCCGCAGAGAAGGACCTGGCGCGCCTCGACACCCGCCGCACCCGGCTCGAGGCGCAGCTCGTCGATGCCGCCGGCGCCAACGACCACCCCCTCCTGCGCTCCCTCGGTGCCGATCTGGCCACCGCACAGGCCGAGGTGGCTGCCGCCGAGGAGCGCTGGCTCGCCGTCAGCGAAGAGCTCGAGGCCCGATAGCGGGAGTCAAGCCGGCAGGTGGTAGCGCTGGAAGAACTCCCACATCCGCTCGTTAGCGTCGATGCCCTCGACGGACGGTCCGACGATGGCGGCGATGTTCTTGGCGAACTCGCTGCCGGGCCAGCCGTGTCCCTGACCTCGGATGATGACGAACTCGACGGCGGCGCCCTCGGGACAGGGCCACGCGCGGTCGACGATGGTGGCGCCGTCCTCGGTATCGACGGGCTCTGCATCGCAGTCCTGCAGCGCGGCCCAGTCCCGGGCCGTGGCGGGATAGCCCTCGCCGTCGAGGTCGGCCTCCGGGAGCTCGGCGCCCGGACCCGGCTCGCCCCCGGCGAAGGAGCTGGTGTCGACGCCACCGTTGAAGAGCAGGATCGGGTCGGCGGTGCCATGGAACGTGAGCAGCGGGATCGGCCGGCCGGGATCGCACCCCTCTGGCAGCTGCAGCCCGTTCACGGGCGCGAAGGCGGCGAACCGGTCGGCCCTCGTGCAGGCGAGCAGCGAGGTCATCATCGCCCCCATGGACAGGCCGGTGGCGTAGATCCTGCTGGTGTCGATGCAGCGGTCGGCGCCGACGTCATCGAGCACTGCGTCGAGGAAGGCGAGGTCCGGCGACGAGGTCTGGTCGACCCGCCACCGCACCGGATCGCCGGTGCCGTGAGGGAAGGCGGTGACGAAGCCCTGTCCGAGCCCGTACTCGCCCAGAGCGCTCTGGACGGTGTGGATCTCGGCCCCCTCCATGAACCCGTGGAGGTCGACGATCAACGGCTGCGGATCCCGTCCTTCCGGAGCGGTGAGCAGGTAGAAGCGCTCCTCGCCGCCGACGGCGAGGTCGTGGCGCTCCTTGACGACCTGCACGGCGGCATCGGCCTCGCACCCGGGCGAGGCCACGGGCTCCCCCTCGGCCGGAGCGGTCGACGTGGAGGAGGTCGGGGTCGGGTCCCGAGGGGCGGCGTCGTCGTCGCTGGCGCACGCCGTCGAGGCCGTCAGGAACAACAGGGCGAGCGCGAGGGCGACGGGTCGGATGCGGGCACTGTAGGCCGGTGCGCGAAGCGACCGAGCCCCGCCCGCCGGAGCTCGGCCGAACCGCTGGCGCTCACCGCCGTAGGCGGTGGACTGCCTCGTGACTCCCTCCGAGGAGGTCGCTGAGGACCACCATCTCCGTTGGGGCGGAATTGCGCCAGGGCCTATCGGCTCATATTTCGGCACGACAGGTGCATCTTTCCGACAAACGGTCCAGATCGAGGTGCTAGGCAGGCCCCATGGCAACGAGGCTGGACGGACGAGTTGCGTTGGTCACCGGCGGTGGTCGAGGGATCGGCCGGGCCATCAGCCTCGGGATGGCCGCCGACGGGGCCGACATCGCCGTCAACTACCGCAAGGACGAGTCGTCGGCGGCCGACACCGTTCGGGAGATCGAAGCGCTCGGTCGTCGGGCCATGGCCTATCAGGCATCCATCGACTCGCTGGAGGACGACGAGCGGATGGTCGCATCGGTGCTGGCGGACTTCGGGGGCATCGACATCCTCGTGAACAACGCCGGCATCGCCTCGCGCGGCAAGAGCGTGGCCGACACGGACCCTGCCGAGGTCGAGCGACTGCTGGCCGCCCACGCCGTCGGCCCCCACCACCTTTGCCGGCTGGCGGTGCCCGCGATGCGGGTCCGCACGAGAGGCGACGTGATCTTCATCTCGTCGGTGGCCACCGATCACCACGCCGCCAACGGCGGGCCCTACAACATGGCCAAGGCGGCCATGGAGGCGTTGGCGTCCACGCTGGCCAAGGAGGAGCGACGTCACGACATCCACGTCAACGTGGTGGCTCCCGGGCTCGTCGAGACGGAGATGGGCCGCCGACTCGTCGGGGCGGCGGGGGTCACCGACATCCGCACGCTGGATGCGTCGATGCCCTTCGGGCGGGTCTGCCAGCCCGAGGATGTGGCCGGCGCGGTGCGCTACCTCGTCTCCGAGGACGCCGCCTACCTCACCGACCAGCGCATCCAGGTGCACGGCGGCGGCCAGAGCTGATCAGCCGGGCGGCGGCCCCTCGTCGGAGGTCCGGCGTCCGAGCCGTCACTTCACGATGTCGCCCGCCTGCCTCGGAAGATGAACGTGAGCAGCTCGCGCATCGAGTGCCATCTGGAGCGGGGCATCGGGCCAGGGTAGGGGTCAGCGACCCGTGAACTCCGGAGGACGCTTCTCCATGAAGCTGGTCATGCCCTCCTGGAAGTCCTTCGTGCCGAACAGCAGCATCGTCTGCAGGAGCACGTGGTGGGAGTGGCTCTCGAAGTCCTGCGTCTGTCCGTGGCGGAAGAGGCGCTTCATGGCCCGGATGGCCAGCGGGGCGTTCCCCGCGATCTCCGCCGCCCACTCCCGGGCCAGCGCCATCAGCTCGTCGTCGGGGACGGCCCGGTTGACCAGCCCGATGCGTTCGGCCTCGGCCGCGTCGATGTCGCGCCCGAGGTAGGAGATCTCCGCCGCCTTGGCCCAGCCGAGCAAGCGGGGGAGGTACCAGGTGCCGCCGGATTCGGGCACCACGCCTCGCTTGGCGAAGCCCGGCAGCAGCATGGCGGAGCTGGCCATGAGGCGGAGGTCGGCGCCGAGGGCGAGGTCGAGCCCGTACCCGGCCGCAGCCCCGTTGAGGACGGCGATCACCGGTGTGTCCATCTCCTGGAGGATCACCGTCGGCAGGTTGCGGGTCTGCATGAACGACCCGCCCCCGGTTCCGCCGCCGGTGCCGCCGATCCCGGAGCCGGCCATGGCGTCCTTGATGTCGAGGCCGGCGCAGAACCCCTTGCCGGCACCGGTGAGGATGACCACCCGCACGTCGCCGTCGTCATCGGCCTGGGAGAAGTGCTGACTGAGCAGCAGCAGCATCCGGGCGGAGATGGCGTTGCGGCGGTGGGGCCGGTTGAGGGTGATGGTGGCGACGTGGTCCGCCACCTCGTAGAGGACCTCGGGGCCGTGGCCTTCGTTGGGCTCGGTGGTGGGGGTGGTGTCGGTCACGACCCCACTCGTTAGCCTGACGGCATGGTCGACGCCACCACCTCCACCGATCTGGTGGTCTTCACGGTCACCCCTGAGGCCATCGAGCGCATCCTCGAGCTCCGCCAACAGGAGGACGACCCGCCCGGCTTGGCCCTGCGAGTGGAGATCACCGGCACCAGCGGGGTCGAGTACGCCTACGACCTCACCTTCGATCCGATGGCCGAGGCCGACGAGGCCGACGCCCAGTACCTGCAGGGCGAGCTCCCGGTGATCGTGCCGGCCGGCTCCATCGAGCAGCTCGACGGCGCCACCCTCGACATCCCCGCCGGTGGCGGTCCGGGCCTGGTGCTCAGAAACCCGAACCGGCCCAACCCGCTCTCCGGCAAGCACCTCGAGCTGACCGGTGATGTCGCCGACAAGGTCCAGCAGCTCCTCGAGCAGCAGATCAACCCCTCCCTCGCCTCCCACGGCGGGTTCGCCGAGCTCAAGGGCGTCGAGGGAGACAAGGTCTACGTCACCATGGGTGGCGGCTGCCAGGGCTGCGCGGTGTCCGCCATGACCCTGCGCGACGGCATCGCCCGCGCCATCACCGAAGCCATCCCCGAGGTCACCGAGGTCATCGACACCACCGACCACGAAGCCGGCGAGAACCCGTTCTACTGACGTGCCTCAAGGGGGCTCCGCCCGCTTGGCATGTTCCCCGCCCAGCTGGCGGCGGCTGCATGGCGTAGAGAGCTGTCGTGCGCTAGCTGCGCAAGGTTGCCATGAGGGCGCGCGCCTCGCGCTCCAAGCCTGTCGCGTCGAGGCCGAGCTCGGCGAGGATGGCGTCGGGCTTGCCGTGGGGGATAAAGGCCACCGGTGTACCGAGCACTTGCACCTTGCCCGGCAGGGCGTTGGCGATCATGGAGCCGACCCCGCCTTCGCTCACCCCGTCTTCGATGGTGATCACCACCGGGTGGTCGGCGGCGTCCGCCAGCATCTCGGGGTCGAGGGGGACAACGCGCACGTCCCAGACGGTGGCCTCGATGCCGTCGGCCGCCAGGGCATCAGCGGCCTCGCGGGCGGCGCCGAGCATCTTGCCGACGGCCAGGATGCAGAGGTCGCGGCCGGTGCGCACCTTGCGGGCGGAGAGCCCTGAGCCCACCTCGTCGTCGCCGACGGAGGGGGCGGCCGTCTTGGCCCAGCGGATGGTGGCCGGCCCGGTGCAGAGGTCGAGGGCGTCGTGGAGCATGACGCCCAGCTCCTGGTAGCTGGAGGGCGCGAACAGCGTCATGCCGGGCACCTTGGTGACCAGCGCCATGTCGAGCACGCCGTGGTGGGAGGCACCGTCGTCGCCGGTGATGCCGGCCCGGTCGAGGCAGAAGATGACGGGCTGCTCGTGGAGGCCGACGTCGTAGACGACCTGGTCGATGGCCCGGGTGAGGAAGGTGGCGTAGAGGGCCACCACCGGACGGAGCCCGCCCATGGCCATGCCGGCGGCCGAGGTGACGGCGTGCTGCTCGGCGATGCCGACGTCGATCAGCCGGCCGGGAAACCGCTCGCCGAAGGGGAGCAGGCCGGTGGAGTCGGGCATGGCGGCGGTGATGGCCACCAGCTCGGGCCGGGTCTCGGCCTCCTTGATGATCGCCTCGCTGAAGGCGGCCGTGTAGCTGCCGGGCTTGAGGCCGGGGCCCATGTCGTGCAGGCGCTTGATGTCGTCGTTCTCGGCCGGTGCGTGGCCCCGGCCCTTTTGGGTGAGCACGTGCACCACGATGGGGCCGTCGTACTCGGCCGCGTGGCGCAACGCCTTCTCGAGCTTGTCGATGTCGTGACCGTCGAACGGCCCCGTGTAGCGGACGCCGAGGTTCTCGAAGAAGGCCGGCGGCTCGAACATCTCCCGCATGGCGGCAACGAACCCGTCGAGGCTCTTCTCCAGCTGGTGGCCCACCACGGGCACCTCGTGCAGGAGCCGGTCGAGGCGCGACCGGTTGCGCAGGTAGGTGGGGTTGAGGCGGAGGCGGGCGAGGCTGTCGCCGAGCTTGGAGACGGTGGGGGCGTAGGAGCGGCCGTTGTCGTTCAGCACGAGGATGGCCTTCTTGCCCGAGTGGCCGAGGTTGT
>JBDSUN010000099.1:0-3421 GCA_039927735.1 Acidimicrobiales bacterium
GCCGTCGTCGAGGGTGACCTCGACCTCGTAGTAGCTCTCCTCGTCGTCGACCTCGGTCTCGGACACCCGGCCCTCGCCGGTGTGCTCGAGGGCGGCGGCGGAGGCCTTGTCCAGGTCGGTGCCGCTGATGGGAGTGTCCGTGGCGTCGTCGTCGGCGCCGCCGGCCATCGCCATCCCGCCACCGGCCACGGCCACTGCGCCGACCGCGGTGGCACCGGCCACCAGGATCTTCGTGCTTCGCTTCATCGCTGGGCTCCTCTCGGGGGGTCTGCTGGCAGGATCGCACGACCCGCCTGAACCTCACCTGACCGGGCGTACGAGCATCAGCGCGTTCAGGTCCTGTTCAGGTCCAGCCAGCGACGATGCGGGCCCGTTGCGGCACACTGCCGTTCAGGAGGCGCGCGTGAAGGTGCTGCTGGTCGAGGACGACGTCAAGATCGCCACCGCCATCCAGCGCGGCCTGAGCGCCGAGGGCTTCACCGTAGAGGTGGCCTTCGATGGCGACGACGGTCTGTGGCGCGCCACCGAGGGTGCCTACGACCTCCTGGTCCTGGACCTGATGCTCCCTCGCCGCAACGGCTTCCAGATCTGCGCCGAGCTGCGGGCGGCGGGCGACTGGACGCCGATCCTCGTCCTCACGGCCAAGGACGGCGACCTCGACGAGGCCGAGGCGCTCGACACTGGAGCCGACGACTACCTCACCAAGCCCTTCTCGTTCCCGGTGCTCATCGCGCGGGTGCGCGCCCTGCTCCGCCGCACGGCGGGTCGCGATCCGGCCCCGCTGTCGGTCGGTTCGCTCCGGATCGATCCCGGGGCCCGCCGGGTTTGGCGCGATGACGTCGAGGTCGGGCTCACCGCCCGGGAGTTCGACGTCCTCGAGTTCCTGGTGCGGCGCGCCGGTCAGGCGCTGAGCAAGGACGAGATCCTCGCCGGGGTGTGGGACTACGACTTCGACGGCGACCCCAACATCGTCGAGGTCTACGTCGGTCGTCTCCGACGCAAGCTGGACGACTCGGATGGTCCGCGGAGCATCGAGACGATCCGCGGGGCGGGCTACCGCCTGGCCGCGCCATGAGGGCGACGCCTACCGTCCGATCCCGCATCACCCTCCTCGCCACCTTCGCGGTGCTCGTCGTCCTCATCCTCGCGAGCCTCGGACTGGTGGCGCAGCAACGCCGACTGCTCACGGGCACGCTCGACGAGTCCCTCGAGCAGCGGGCCGGCGAGATCGAGGCCCTCGGCGAGTCCGTACCGGCCGAGCTGACCGCCCTGGGCGAGGACGACGCGGTGGCCCAGGTCGTGCGGGACGGCGAGGTCATCGCGGCCAGTGCCAACGTGGCCGGCGAGCCCGCAGTGGCCGCCCCTGCGCTGTCGTTGGGCACGGAGATCCGAACCGTGGGCAGCCTTCCGCACGAGGACAGCGCCTTCCGGGTGCTCACGCGAGCCACGCCAGGTCAGGCGATCATCGTGGGGGGCACGCTCGACGACATCAACGAGAGCATCGCCACCCTCGTCCGCTCGCTCGTGCTGGCCGTGCCGCTCGTCGTGGTGGCCCTCGCCGCCCTCCTCTGGTGGCTCGTGGGCCGCACGCTCCGGCCGGTCGAGTCGATCCGCGCTGAGGTGGCTGCGATCGGAGGTCGGGACCTCCATCGGAGGGTCCCGGTGCCGCCCGGTGACGACGAGATCGCCCGTCTCGCCCGCACGATGAACGAGATGCTCGACAGGGTCGACGAGGCCGCTCAGCGCCAGCAGCGGTTCGTCGCGGACGCATCGCACGAGCTGCGGAGCCCGTTGGCGAGGATGCGCGCCGAGCTCGAGGTCGACCTCGCCCATCCGGAGGGGGCCGACCCTGCGGCCACCCATGCCAGCTTGCTCGAGGAGGCGATCGGCCTCCAGCACCTGGCCGACGACCTGCTCCGCGTCGCCCGCGCCGACAGCGGCGAGCATGCGACGACGCGCGCGGAGCGCGTCGACCTCGATGACGTCGTGGTGCGGGTCGTCCGCCGCCTGCGCGCCGCCGATCGCGTGCAGGTCGACCTGTCCGCCATGGGAGCCGGGCAGGTCACCGGCGACCCGGACCAGCTCGCCCGATTGGTGCGGAACCTGGCCGACAACGCCGAGCGTCACGCCCGGAGCACGGTCACCTTCAGCCTGTCCGAACGAGATGGAGGCGTCGTGCTCACCGTGGGCGATGACGGACCGGGGGTGCCGTTGGGCGAGCGCGACCGGATCTTCGAGCCCTTCACCCGTCTTGACGCCGCCCGCCGATCGGCCGATGGCGGCACCGGCCTCGGCCTGGCCATCGCCCGAGACATCGCCGAAGCCCATGGCGGCTCGCTGGAGCTCGACGGGTCCGCGGTCGAGGGCGCCCGCTTCGTCCTCCGCCTCTCTGCCGCCATGTGATCGGTGTGCGCACGGGACGACTCAGGCTCGCTCGAGCTCGGCCTGGATGTGGGTGAGAGCCTTGACCCACTTGTCGGTGTCGAGGGCGCCCTGGAGCATCCATTCGCCCTCGACGATGAAGGTCGGGACGGCGTTGATCCCGCTGCCGTAGGCCTCGTCCCGCTCGTGGCGCACGAAGTAGGCCTCGTCGTCGCCGACCAGGACGGCGGCCGCCGCCCCTCGATCGAGTCCGACGTCGCCGGCCCGCCCGGCCAGCACCTCGTGGTCGGCCACGTCGAGGCCATCGGTGAAGTACGCGCGCAGCAGCGCCTTCTTGAGCGAGCCCTGCGCGTCGGCCCCGGCGGTGTGCAGGGCCCACGCCAGCAGGCGATGGGCGTCGAAGGTGTTGGCGCGCCGCATCCCGCTCCAGCGGAAGTCGATGTCGAGCTCGGAGCCGGCGTCGGTGAGCCGGGCGTGGGCTGCCTGCACGCGGCTGGGGTCACCGAACTTCCGTGCGAGGTACTCCACGAGCAGCGGGCTGTCCTCGCCGACCGGCACCCTCGGGTCCAGCTCGAAGGATCGGTAGACGACTTCCACGTCGGCGCCCACCGCGGCGACGGCGCGCTCGAATCGTAGGGTGCCGACGTAGCACCAGGGGCAGGCCACGTCGCTCCAGATCTCCACCTTCACGTCCCACCTAACCGGCGCCGGTCACGGATGCTTCCCGCACCGGTACGGTGGCCGGGATGATGGCCCCGCGGTTCCGGTACTCGAAGTGGGACGGCTCGCAGGTGGGGTTCGATCTCGACGCCGATGCCGTGCTTGAGGAGATCACCGATGACCTGCTCTACCACGGTGATCTGCACGCCGCCCTGCGGCGGATGATGCAGCAAGGGTTCCGCGACCGGAACGACGAGCAGGTCATGGGCATGCGCGACCTCATGGAGCGCTTGCGGCGGCGCCGGCGTGACCAGCTCGAGCAGTACGACCTCGGCGGGGTGTACGAGGAGATCGCCGAGTCGCTTCGAGAGGTGCTCGA
>JBDSUN010000100.1:0-5422 GCA_039927735.1 Acidimicrobiales bacterium
CCAGCGCATCGAACACCTTGGGGTGGGCCTTCAGCGCCGACTCGCCCTCTTCGGGGTAGATCGTCTCGCCGCCGGAGTTGATGCACTGCGAGCCGCGGCCCAGCAGCGTCATGGTGCCGTCGAGCTCCAGGCGGGCGGAGTCGCCCGGCACGGAGTACCGCTTCCCGTCCACGGTGATGAAGGTGGCGGCGCTCTTCTCGGGGTCCTTGTAGTAGCCGAGCGGCACGTTGCCGCCTCGGGCCATGCGGCCGACCTCACCCGGCTGCACGGGGCGGTCGTCCTCGCCGATCACGATGGTGTCGGGTCCTCGGGCCACGTTGATGAGGCCGGTGGTGTTGGCGGTCTTGCCCTTCTCCACCAGGCGCATGCCGTTGAAGCCGCTCTCCGAGGAGCCCACCGCCTCGCTGATGAACAGGTTGGGCAGGAGCTCGAACAGCTCGTCCTTCATGACGGGGGAGAACACGGCCGCCGTCGAGGCGATGGCGATCAGCGACGACAGGTCGTAGGGGTGCTCGCGCAGCGCGTCGATGAGCGGGCGGGCCATGGCATCGCCGGTGATGGCGAGGGTGGCGATGCGGTGGCGTTCGACGGCCTGCCACACCGCGTGCCCGTCGAACTGCGGCAGCAGCACGGAGGTGGCGCCGCGGATGAGGCCGCCGAGGGTTCCCCACTGCGCTGCGCCGTGCATGAGGGGAGCGAGGACGAGGCCCACCGACGGCGACCCCTCCTTGGCCAGGCGCGACATCTCGTGCTCGTCCTCGATGCGCACGCCCGTCTGGAAGTCGATGCCGCCGCCGAGGACGCGCCACACGTCCTCGTGGCGCCACATCACGCCCTTCGGGTAGCCGGTGGTGCCGCCCGTGTAGAGGATGTACAGGTCGTCGTCGGAGCGAGGGTCGAAGTCCCGGCCCGGATCGGCCGCCGCCAGCGCGGCGTCATAGGGCACCGACCCGGCCGCGGGGGTCACGCCACTGCCGTCGTCGACGGTGATGACGTGGCGCAGCATCGGGAGGCGCCGCTGCACCGTCTCGACCAGCAGGGAGAACTGGGCCTGGACGACGAGGGCGACGGCGTCGCTGTTGTCGAGGAGGTAGACGAGCTCGTCCTCCACGTAGCGGTAGTTGACGTTGATCGGCACGGCGCCGAGCTTGAAGGCGGCCAGCATCGTTTCGACGAACTCGAGGCTGTTGTAGGAGTAGACCGCCACGTGGTCGCCCCGCCCCACGCCCTGGCCGGCCAGGTGGTGCGCCAGGCGGTTCGACCGTTCCTCCACCTCGGCGAAGGTCTCCTGCCGATCACCGCAGATGAGCGCCGCCCGGTCGGGGACGGCGTCCACCGTGTGCTCGATGAAGTCCGCCAGGTTGAAGGCCATGCACCAGTAGAACACGTTCTTGCCGGGGCGGCAACGAGGGCCGGAACGGCTGATCTGTCGGACCAGTGGCGGGCGCAGGTAGAATGTGTTCTACTGCGGCCGTGACCTCGGGGGATGCCACCTACACGCTCGAGCTTCCGTACCGCCGGAGCCTCGGCCCGGTCGTCGGAGGCTTCCTCACCGGCCTGCGCGATCAGCGCGTGCTCGGCAGTCGGACCGCCGCCGGGCGGGTGATCGTGCCGGCGCTGGAGTACGACCCAGAAACCGGGGACGCCGTCGACGAGCTCGTCGAGGTCGGCTCCGCGGGCGTCGTCACCAGCTGGGCGTGGGTGCCCGAGCCGATGCGCAAGCACCCGCTCGCGCAGCCCTTCGCCTGGGTGCTCGTGCAGGTCGACGGCGCCGACACCTCGCTCGTCCACGCCCTCGACATCGCCTCCGAGGACGCAGTCACCACCGGGATGCGGGTGCAGATCCGCTGGGCCGACGAGCGTCGCGGCCACATCACCGACATCGCCTGCTTCGAGCCCGAGGGGGCATCTTGAGCGATCCCGAGCGTGCCGACGTGGACGACGAGGGCGGACCGGTGCGCTTCATGTCGCAGCCCATCGCGCTGGACTACGCCGTGAGCGTCAGTCCGCTGGCCCACCGGTTCGGTGAGCAGCTGCGCGAGGGCCGCATCGTCGGCCAGAGGTGCCCGCAGTGCGAGCTGGTGTTCGTGCCGCCGCGAGCGTTCTGCGCCATGTGCGTGGTGGCGATGGGTCCTGAGGCCGAGGTGGATCTGGCCGAGGTGGGCACGGTCACCGCCTACACGGTGCTCACCCCGATCCAGTACCACGGGCAGAAGGAGCGGGAGGAGTACGCGCTGGCCAGCGTGCTGATCGACGGCGCCAACGGCACGGTGGGCCAGCAGCGGCTGGTGGACCTCCCCCTCGACGAGATCCGCACCGGGGTGCGGGTCGAGGCGGTCTGGGTTCCCGCCGACGAGCGCCAGAGCGATCCGGGCGATCGGGGCTACGGCTTCGGCAACGCCATCCGGGGCTGGCGGCCCAACGGCGAACCCGACGTGCCCGCCGCCGCCTTTGCGGAGCACGTCCTCTGATGGCTCGCAACGTCGCCATCGTCTCGTTCGCTCAGGCGCCCACCAGCGCCGGCGTGCAGGAGACCGAGGCCCAGATGCTCTTCCCGGTCATCCAGGAGGCCATCCAACACTCCGGCATCGAGCGCCGCTCGATCGGCTTCACCTGCTCGGGCAGCGCCGACTACCTGGCCGGGGCGTCGTTCGCCTTCGTGGGCAACCTCGAGGCCACCGGCGCCTGGCCGCCGATCTCCGAGAGCCACGTCGAGATGGACGGAGCCTGGGCGCTCTACGAGGCGTGGGTGCGCCTGCAGCACGGCGACATCGACTCGGCCCTCGTCTTCTCCTCCGGCATCTCCACGCGCGGCGACCTGCGTGAGGTGCTCTGCCTGCAGAACGACCCGTACTACCTCATGCCCTTGTGGGCGGATCACATCTCGCTGGCCGCGCTGCAGGCTCGCTCCCTCCTGGACGCTGGCATCGCCACCGAGGCGGATATGGCCGCGGTGGCGGCCAGGAGCCGGCGATCGGCCCTCGCCAACCCGGACGCCCAGGTGCGTGGCGATGTCTCCGCCGAGCAGATGGCCGCGGAGCCCGTGGTGGTGTCCCCCCTGCGCGCCGGCGACTGCCCGCCGATCTCGGACGGGGCGGCGGCCATGGTGCTGGTGGCGGGCGACCTGGCCGCCGAGGTGTGCGAGCGACCGGCCTGGATCCGAGGCATCGACCACCGCATCGAGCCCCACTACCCCGGCCTGCGCGACCTGACCACCAGCGAGTCGACCCGGCTGGCCGGCGAGCACGTGGGCGTTGGCGACGAACCCATCGACGTAGCCGAGCTGTCAGCGACCTTCAGCCACGAGGAGCTGATCCTCGCCGCCGCGCTGGGCCTCGGTGACGACGTCGACGTCAACCCCTCGGGCGGCGCCCTGGCCGCCAACCCGGTGATGGCCACGGGGCTCATCCGCATCGGCGAGGCCTTCCGCCAGATCAACGAGCACGGCCAGCGCCGCACCCTCGGTCACGCCACGTCCGGGCCCTGCCTGCAGCAGAACCTCGTCTGCCTCCTCGAAGGGACCCGCTGATGGCCGAACGATGTGCAGTGGTGGGGCTAGGTCAGACCCACCACACCAAGGTGCGCGACGACGTGTCGCTGGCCGGGCTCCTCCGAGAGGCCGCCCTGCGGGCGCTGGCGGATGCCGAGATGACCTGGCAGGACATCGACTCGGTGGTGATCGGCACGGCGCCCGACTCCTTCGAGGGCGTGATGATGCCGGAGCTCTACCTCGCCGACGCCCTGGGGGCAGCCGGCAAGCCGATCCTGCGCGTCCACACGGCCGGCAGCGTCGGCGGGTCCACCGCCATCGTGGCCGCCCACCTCGTCGAGTCCGGCGTCCGCAGGCGGGTGCTCACCGTCGCCTTCGAGAAGCAGTCCGAGGGTGACACCACCTGGGCACTGGGCGGTGGCCGCAGCGGTGGGGTCGGGGCCGGCGGCTACTTCGCTCCTCACATCCGGGCCTACATCGAGCGGTCGAAGGCCCCCGAGTACGTCGGCTGGATGGTGGCGGTCAAGGATCGCAAGAACGCTCTGAAGAACCCCTACGCCCACCTCAAGCTGCCCGACATCAGCCTCGAGATGGTGCGCGACTCGCCGATGGTCTGGGAGCCGGTGCGGCGCCTCGAGAGCTGCCCCGCTTCGGACGGCGCCTGCGCCATGGTGCTCACGGACGAGGCTGGCGGCGACGCGGCGACCAAGCCGGTGGCGTGGCTGCACGGCACGGCGGTGCGCAGCGAGCTCGGCCAGTTCCCGGGGCGTGATCCGGTGAACCCGCAGGGCGGGCAGGACTGCGCCGCCGACGTCTACCGCCAGGCCGGCATCACCAACCCGTTGGCCGAGGTGGACCTCGTCGAGTGCTACGTGCCCTTCAGCTGGTACGAGCCGATGTGGATGGAGAACCTCGGCTTCGCCGAGCTCGGCGAAGGCTGGAGGCTCACCGAGGACGGCGAGACGGAGATGACCGGCAAGCTCCCGGTGAACGCCTCCGGTGGCGTGCTCTCGTCCAACCCGATCGGGGCATCGGGCATGCTGCGCTTCGCGGAGGCCGCCCTGCAGGTCCGGGGTCAGGCCGGCGAGCACCAGGTGGCCGACGTGCGCACCGCAGTCGGCCACGCCTACGGCGGCGCCGCCCAGTACTTCGCCATGTGGGTCCTCCGGGACACCAAGCCGTGAGCACCACCGAGACGCCGGCCGATCAGCACCTGCTCGTCGAGCGGGACGGAGCCGTGCTCGTGCTCACCATGAACCGCCCGGAGCGCCGCAACGCGCTGTCCCCGTCGATGATGCAGGCGATGGGCGAGGCATGGGACGAGGTGAACGTCAACCCCGACATCCGGGTGGCCATCCTCACCGGGGCCGGCGGGTCCTTCTGCGCCGGCGCCGACCTTCAGGCCATGACGACCTCACCTCCGGGGGACTCCTTCGAGAAGCAGGAGGGCACCTCCGAGCTGTCGAGCGGCGTCATCAAGCCGCTGCTCAAGGGCTTCCTCCTCGACAAGCCGCTCATCGCCGCAGTGGAGGGGCCGGCCGTGGCCGGCGGCACCGAGATCCTCCAGGGCACCGACATCCGCATCGCCGGTGAGAGCGCTCGCTTCGGGGTGTCCGAGGTGCGCTGGGGCCTCTACCCGCTCGGCGGCTCGGTGGTGCGCCTCCGTCGCCAGATCCCGTACGCCATCGCCGCCGACATCCTCCTCACCGGCCGCCACGTCCGGGCGCCCGAAGCCAAGGACATCGGCCTCATCAGCGAGGTTGTCCCCGACGGGACGGCCCTGGACCGGGCGCGCGAGGTGGCCGCCGCCGTAGCTGCCAACGGCCCCGTCGCCGTGCAGGCGGTGCTCAAGGCTCTGCGGGCCACCGAGGGCGTGCCCGAGACCGAGGCCATGCGCATCGACTCCCAGATCGGCATGCCGGTCTTCATGAG
>JBDSUN010000101.1:0-4694 GCA_039927735.1 Acidimicrobiales bacterium
ATCATCGACGCTGACGCCGCCCTTCCCGGCCGGTCCGAGGCGATGCCCATCCCGGAACGCCACCACGTGAACGGCGCCCCGCTCGGTCCTGACTTCCCGGACGGCATCGAGACGGCCGTGTTCGGCATGGGCTGCTTCTGGGGCGCCGAGCGCATCTTCTGGGAGCTCGACGGCGTGCACTCCACCGCCGTCGGGTACGCCGGCGGTCCGACCCCCAACCCCACGTACGAGGAGACCTGCAGCGGCCGCACGGGCCACACCGAGGTCGTGCTGGTCGCCTACGACCCCACCAAGGTGAGCTTCGACAGCCTGCTCAACACCTTCTGGGAGAACCATGACCCGACCCAGGGGATGCGCCAGGGCAACGACCGCGGCACCCAGTACCGCTCTGCCGTGTTCGTCGCCAAGGACGAGATCGACGCGGTCGAGGCCAGCCGGGACCGCTACCAACCGATGCTGACGGCGGCCGGGTACGGCGACATCACCACCGAGATCCGCCCGATCGACGAGGCGCCGTTCTTCTATGCCGAGGGCTACCACCAGCAGTACCTGGCCAAGAACCCCGGTGGGTACTGCGGGATAGGCGGCACCGGCGTCAGCTGCCCCGTCGGCCTGGCTGGCTGAACTATCGTCATCCTCACTGACACTTCTCACCACGGGGGATGACCATGGATTTGCTGCGGACACCCGACGAGCGCTTCGCCAACCTGCCCGACTACGCCTTCGATCCCCACTACGTCGACATCCCCGATGGCGATGGGGGCACGCTGCGGGTGCACCACCTCGACGAGGGCGAGCCAGACGCACCGGTGGTCCTGCTGCTCCACGGCGAGCCCAGCTGGAGCTACCTGTACCGCCACATGATCCCCGTGCTGGTGAAGGCGGGCCTGCGAGCCGTCGCCCCCGACCTGGTCGGCTTCGGCCGCTCCGACAAGCCGGCCCAGCGCACCGACTACACCTACGCCCGCCACGTGGAGTGGCTGTCGACCCACGTGATCGACGAGCTCGACCTGCAGGACATCACGCTGGTGTGCCAGGACTGGGGAGGCCTCCTCGGCCTGCGTCTCGTCGCCGCCCGCCCGGAGCGGTTCGCCGGCGTGGTGGCAGCCAACACCTTCCTGCCCACCGGCGACGGGACGCCGAGCGACGCCTTCCTGGCCTGGCAGAAGTTCTCGCAAGAGGTCCCCGAGATGCCCATCGGGCGGATCATCAGCGGGGGGTGCACCACCGATCTGGGCGGCGACGTCATCGCCGCCTACGACGCACCGTTCCCGGACGAGAGCTACAAGGAAGGCGCCCGCCAGTTCCCGCTGCTGGTGCCCACCTCGCCGGACGATCCCGAGGCGCCGGCCAACCGGGCCGCCTGGGAGTCGCTGGCCGCCTACGACCGCCCGTTCCTGTGCGCCTTCAGCGACCAGGACCCGGTGACGGCCGGCAACGAACGTCACCTCATCAGCCGCATCGCCGGCGCCAAGGATCAGCCCCACACGACCATCACCGGCGGGGGTCACTTCCTCCAGGAGGATCGCGGCGCGCACCTGGCCCACGTGGTGGTCGATCTCATCGCCCGCCGATAGCCCGACAGGAGACGGTGAGCCCCTCACGCGGTGGCCGCTGCCGGGCGACGAAGGTGCGGATGTCGCGGTCGTGGCGCACCCGCCAGATCGCGATCCCGAAGATCGGCACTGCGATGGCAGCCTGGGCCAAAGCGCCCGCGTTGGTGCGGGGCAGCGCGAGGTCGAGGAGGAGGTCGTTCACTCAGCGGTGCGACCCAGCCCCACCGTGCGGTCGGGGTCGAGCAGCAGCGTCCCCAGCGTGTCGTGGTCGCGGTCGCCCAGGTTGCGGAGCGATCGCTTGATGGTGCGGGTGACCTCGACGTCTCCGCTGCAGTCCCAGCACTCCCGCAGGTGTGCAGCAACGGCGGCGGACGCGACCGAGTCGAGCTCGCCGTCCACATAGGCGGACAGGAGGCGCTTGGTCCGGCGGTGGGCCCACATGCTCATCGCAGCCGGAAACCCGGTGACCGGCGCGAGACTTCCCGGGAATGGTCATGCCACCCCGCCGGGTTCCGTCTTCGATGAATGCTCCCGTGAGCGACCCGGCGGCAACGGCCGACGACAGGTTCGCGCTGTTCGTCCTGCCCGAGGTCGAGGTGCTGCTGCGGGTCGCCCACACCCTCACCCCGGACCACGCCGATGCCGAGGACCTTGTGCAGGACACCTTGATCCGGGCCTACCGCGGCATCGACGGGTTCGACGGTGCCCATCCCCGGGCGTGGCTGCTGACCATCCTGCGCCACACCCAGATTAACCGGACCCGACGCCGCCGTCCCGAGCTGCTCGACGACCCTGACCGCACGATGGCGACGTTGGCTGACACCTCCGCTGATGGTCAGAGCGTCGAGGCGTTGGTGGTCGGCGCCACCTTCGACGCGGTCGTGGAGGACGCGTTCCGCAGCCTGCCCGACCCGTTCCGGCGGGCTGTCGAGCTGGTCGACGTCAACGGGCTCAGCTACGCAGAGGCGGCGGGGGTGATGGGCGTTCCTGTCGGCACGGTCATGAGCCGGATCCACCGCGCCCGGCGGCGCATGCGTGACCGGCTGACCACCGCCGGCCTCGCCCCCAGGAGCAGGCGATGAAGCCCTTCCGACGCCGATCCGATCGTCCGATGAGCTGCGTGCAGGTCGGACGCCGGCTGCAGCGCTACCTCGACGACGACCTCGACGACCTGACCGCCCGGCGCATCCTGCGCCACCTGGAGGACTGCCGACGCTGCGGCCTAGAGGCCAGCGCCTACACCGAGATCAAAGCCAGCCTGGGCCGCCGCGCTGTCAACGTCCCCGACGACGCGGTGACCCGATTGCGGGCCTTCGGAGAGCAGCTCGTCCACGAAGGCCCATCAGCAGAGCACCACCTGCCAGACGAGACCCCCGGTGCCTAGCGGCCCAGAGGTCGAGGCCCATGCCCCCGTCCGTCCGCCAACTACGCAAGATCGATCCGGGTTTCCGCCGCCCGGACCCGACCAGCGGGGCGGTCGCTCAATGCCACAGCGACCGCCCCGCCAGGCCCCGCTCGCGCTTACCACGAGCCAACGAGGAGCATCGCCATGAGTGACACGTTCGACGCCATCGTGATCGGGATGGGCCCCGCCGGCGAAGCGGTGGCGGGAGGACTCGCCGAGGCCGGTCTGACGGTGCTGGGCATCGACCGCAAGCTGGTGGGCGGCGAATGCCCCTACTGGGGGTGCATCCCGTCCAAGATGATGATCCGCGCCGCCCACCTGCTCGCGGAGGCCCGGCGCATCGACGGGATGGCCGGCACCGCCACCGTCACACCCGATTGGGGGCCCGTTGCCCGCCGGATCCGCGACGAAGCCACCGACGACTGGGACGATCGGGTCGCCGTCGAACGCTTCGAAGGCAAGGGCGGCACGTTCGTGCGCGGCGACGGCCACCTCGTCGCCCCCGGCACCGTCACGGTCGGCGACCGCCGGCTCACTGCCCGGCGGGCCGTCGTGCTGGCCACTGGGACCGAACCGGCCATCCCACCGATCCCCGGGCTCGACCAGGTGCCCTACTGGACCAACCGGGACCTGGTGGAGGCCAAGGAGCTCCCCAGCTCGCTGCTCGTGCTCGGCGGCGGCGCCATCGGCGCCGAGCTCGCCCAGACCCTGGCCCGCTTCGGGGTCACGGTCACCATCGTCGAGGCCGGCGACCGCCTGCTCCCCCTCGAGACCCCCGCCGCCGGGGAGCTCATCGCCAAGGTCTTCACCGACGAGGGCATCGAGGTGATCACCGGCGTGGCCGTGGAACGGGTCGAGCGCGACGGGGCCCGCATCCAGGCCCACCTCGCCGACGGGCAGTCGGTGACCGCCGCCCAGCTGCTGGTGGCCACCGGCCGGCGCACCGATCTGCCCGGCCTGGGCGTCGCCGCGGTCGGGATCGACGACACGCAGCGGTTCGTGCCCGTCGGCGACGACCTGCGGGCCGGCGACGGCCTGTGGGCGGTCGGCGATCTCACCGGTCAGGGCGCCTTCACCCACGTCGGCACCTACCAGGCCCGCATCGCCACCGCCGACATCCTCGGACAGGCCCACGAACCGGCCGACTACCGGGCGCTGCCCCGAGTCACGTTCACCGACCCCGAAGTCGGCTCGGTCGGCCTCACCCCCGAGCAGGCGCGCGAGGCCGGGGTCGACGTCCGGATCGGCACCGCCCAGGTACCCAAGACCGCCCGCGGCTGGCTGCACAAGGCCGGCAACGACGGGTTCATCGAGCTCGTCGAAGACGGCGACCGGCGCGTGCTGGTCGGCGCCACCGCCGCCGGACCCAACGGAGGCGAGGTGCTCGGCCTGCTCACCCTCGCCGTGCACGCCGAGGTGCCCGTGGAACGGCTGCGGCAGATGATCTACGCCTACCCGACCTTCCACCGTGGCGTCGAGGACGCACTGCGCGACCTCGGTGCCCGCCGACGAGGGGGAGCCAGTGACGAGTGACGCGATCACCCGAGGGACGCCAGCGGACCGCATGTGGGCAGCCGTCGCGCCCGTCGAACCAGCCGGGGGCAGCCTCTGTCGGGCGGCCATCGGGGGCCTTCGCCTCCTCTTCGGCCTCCTGTGGCTACAGGGCGTGGGCTGGAAGAGCCCGGCGGTGCCGTTCGATCAGTCGAGCGGGTTCTTCTACGACTTCGTCGAGG